>CANIIC010000213.1 GCA_947467395.1 Bryobacterales bacterium | reverse complement strand
GTTGGCGACCATCAAGTCATCGGAGATGCCTCCGCCATCGACAGTGAACAATGCGTAGCGTTGGCGACCAGGATGTAGTGAGGTAATGTCGGCCGTCACTAAGCGCTCGAGTGCGCGGGCGGCATCCGCCACGTTGCCAGAGCGGGGGCGCAGAGCGATCTGACCCATGTGCGAGACGTCGAAGAGTCCCGCAGCGGCTCGGGTGTGGAGGTGTTCTTTAAGCACGCCTGCTGCGTACTGCACCGGCATCTCGTAGCCCGCGAACGGGACCATGCGTGCGCCCAGAGCTATATGTCGCGAGTGAAGCGCAACCTGTTTCAACGACTGTTCCGACATAGGGCTCTCCTTCCGGCCGAAGCCTTCCGAGTGCCCCCTCTGTCGGTTTGCCTGAGAACGTTATCCCTTGGGCGGGCAGTCACCGTTTGCGCGGCCTGCCTCTTTCCAGATCGGTCCTGCTGTGACGGTCCTTTTGCCTGAGAGCTTGCGGGGCAATTGCACCTTCGGCGCCAGCGAACTGCGCTGGTCTCTCCCGTCACCCACAGCATAGCGCTTTCAGATTGGGCGGCAAAGGTTCATGCGTTGCATCTGCCGAAAGGGAGGCATGCTTCTGGAATACAACAGCAGTAGAATGTACCTCATGCTGCGGAAATTCATCCATGTGGGATTGGTGGCCAGCGCAATGGCCGCGTTCGTTTGGGCTCAGGAAGGGCACCCGTTGACCGGGTCCTGGCACGGAGATTGGGGCAGCTCGGCAAAGCAGCGCACACCCGTGGTCCTCTTTATGAAGTGGAACAACACTGCGGTCGAAGGCACACTGAACCCCGGCAAGAACGGCGTCCCGCTGAAGAACGCGAAGTTGAACCCGGCCGATTGGACGGTCCATTTCGAGGCCGACACGAAGGACGGTCAGCACATTGTGGCCGACGGCAAGATCGGGGACTTGGGGTCGTACAATCGCACCATCACCGGCACCTGGACGCAGGGCACCGCCAAGGGCGAGTTCAAGGTCAAACGGGACTAAGTTTGTGAAATGGGGGCGTGTTGTTGCTTGCTCCGCCGGCTTGGCTCTGTTCGCGGTCGCGCAAACTGCACCAAAGAGCGGCCCGAAACCGGACCCGGCCAAAGACTTGTTCGAAGGGGTCTGTTCCGGATGCCATACATTGGAACGGGTGGAAGCACAGCAACGAACGAAGGAAGAATGGCGGGCCACAACCCGCGCAATGATTGATCAGGGGGCTGTTCTGACGCCGGAAGAAACAGAGATGTTGCTCGATTACCTGGCGAAGAACTACGGCCCGGAGAAGGTTCAATGAAGACCCGAATTCTGCTGGTTTTAGGCGGGCTCTCGCTGGCAACGGCGAGCCTGCTGGCGCATCACTCGATGAGCGCGGTGTACAACGATGCCACCCCGGTCACGTTGAACGGCACGGTTTCGAGAGTGGTCTGGGCGAATCCGCATGTGTGGGTGTTCGTCGATGCAGTCGGCGGCCAGTGGGAAGTCGAATTCGCCAGCCGCACCGAATTGAAGCGCTCGGGTTGGACGGGCGAGTCCGTCAAAGTCGGCGACGTAGTCACGGCCACCGGCAGCCGCGCCCGCGATGTAAAGAAGAAGCAGGTCCACGGCAAGACACTGGCGATCGCTGGTGGCGCGACTTTAAAGGAAGCGACGAATACTCCGGTGGCGCGCGGCAAGCAGGCCGGACCGGCTCCACGCTGGCCGAACAACGGCCACGTTCGCCTGGGTCCCGAGCCCGGTCAAGCTGGTTACTGGGCGAACCCCAGCCAGCCGTCCTTGTTTGAGTCGTCGGCCGGCCCGATTCGCATGAATAACGAAGGCCTCCTGGCGAATATTGCGGATTCCGGCAAGGTTGCCCCGTTCCAGCCGTGGGCGAAGGCTGTGTACGAATATCGTCAGAAAAATCGCTTGGTTGATGATCCGATGGCCTCCTGCCTGCCTCCGGGCGGCCCCCGCCAGTTCCAGGCGCCCTATGGGGTCCAATTTCTGGAAGATCCCACCCGTCCGCGCGTGTTCGTCCTGTCGCGCGGGGCGAATCGCAACTGGCGCAACATCGATCTCGACGGCCGCACCCTCCCGAATGGTGCTGATGTCACGCCGACCTTCTACGGATACTCTGTGGGTAAGTGGGAAGGCGATACTTTGGTGGTGCAGACCGTGGGCTTGGTGGAGCGTTTTTGGTTCTCAAATGGTGGACTGCCGCACACCGAATCCGCGAAGCTGACAGAACGATTTACCCGCACCAATGCGGATACGTTGAAGTATGAAGTAACGATTGATGATCCGGGTGCCTATACTCGCCCCTGGACCGCGAGTTGGGAACTCCAGTGGGTCCCCGGGGAAGACGTCGACGAGTATTTTTGCGACGACTACAACCGGGAACTGGAGCACGTGAACTAAGGAGCATGCCATGAAGCTAAGTTTATTGAGCGCACTCACATTGGGAATCGCGATGACGACGGTGGTGGTCCCCATGTCCGCCCACCACTCTTTCTCGGCTGAATACGACGCCAAGAAAGTGGTCACCCTCACTGGTACGGTAACGAAGGTGGAGTGGATGAATCCGCACGTGTACTTCTACCTGGACGTCACGGGCGAAGACGGCAAGACCGCCAACTGGGCGTTTGAAATGGGCCCCCCGAACGGCCTGCAGCGCAGTGGCTGGACGCGCAACACGATGCAGATCGGCACGGAAGTGACTGTCAACGGCACGCTCGCCAAGGACGGCAGCAAGCAGGTGAACGCGCGCACCGTCACGTTGACCAGCACCGGCCAGAAGTTGGGCGCGGCGTCGAGCGAAGGTAAGGGCAACTAGGATGCGTGCTCGATTGTTCCTGGGCGCGTTGATGGCGCTCACCTCGGCAGCAGTATTGCTGTCGCAGGACGTCAACTTGAACTCCGGACGTTTGGAAATCGGGCCGAACGGCGGCGTGGCGGGCAAGGGCAAGGGAAAGCAGAAGGGCCCGTCGGCTCCTGCGCCGCGCTTGGCGAATGGCCGGGTGAGCCTCGGTCCGGCGCCGGGGCAGAAGGGCGTGTGGGAAGGGAACGCTGGCGCGACGCTGGCGACGAACCCTCCCGGCGGCCTCGACAACCCGACCATGTACCTGCCGACGAATTTGAAGATCGACGATGTGCGGTGGCAGCCGTGGGCCAAGGCTCTGTACCTGTTCCGTCAGGCCGAGACCACCAAGGACGATCCGCATGTGCGCTGCAAGCCTTCGGGCGGGCCGCGCATGCACCATACGCCGTACGGTTCGGAGTTCATCGAGGTCCCTGAGGAACAGAAGATCTACCTCATGGGCGTCGGCGGGCCGCACACGTGGCGCGTGATCTACATGGACGGCCGCGCGCATCCCAAGGATCTGGACCCCAGCTTCTCCGGTCACTCGACCGGCAAGTGGGAAGGCGACACACTGGTTGTCGACACGGTCGGCTTCAACGAAAAGTTCTGGCTGACCCGCGAAGGCATCCCCAGCACGGCGGCGCTGCACCTGATTGAGCGCTTCACGCGCGTCGACATGGACACGCTGAAGTACGAAGTGACCATCGACGATCCCGGCGCCTACACGCGTCCCTGGACCGGCGGCTGGAACATTCGCTGGCAGGCAGGCGAAGAGATGTACGAATACATCTGCCAGGAGAACAACCGCGACATCGAACACATGTACGGCGGCGCGCGTAACTAGCAACACAGCAAAACAACCAACGTAGTTTAAAGGGCTTGCGCATCTCGCGCAGGCCCTTTTTGTTTTCGCGTCCGGTATCTCTTCGACGGGAGAAGAAATGCCAGCGCCTTTGGAAATTCAAGTTTTGAACGTCAACGCGAGCGATTGGACGCCGATCGTGGTGCCCTTCGATTGCAGCAGCATGGCGATTAAGAACGGCAGCACGTCCGTCCTCGTTCGCATGCGGACCAGCAGCCAGGATCCCTCCACAGAGGACATCTTGAGTCCGGGCAGCGAGCAGACGTTTGCTGTCCCGTTCTACCGCTACCGCTTCGTGAACGGCGCGCAGCCGGTTTGGGTGCAGGCGGCATCCGGAACCGCCCCGGTGATCCTGAAGTTTCTGGCGTAAACAACGGGCAGGCAGAGGCCCATTTCATTTTGGAGGAGAGTATGAAACGACTTTGGACCGCAGGCATCCTTGGCCTGCTACTTGTGGGAAGCTCCGTTTGGGGCCAGTTGAGCCAGTCGGGCGGATCGGGCAGCGCGGTTTCAGCTACGCAGTCGGGTTCGTGGCTGGTGGGCCTCACGCAGGGCGGCAACACGGCGACGGTGAGCGCCGCGGGCGCATTGAAGATCGATGGCAGCGCAGTGACGCAGCCGGTGAGCGGCACGCTGACCGTGGTCGACAAAACGGCGTGCGGAAGCACCGCCTATGACAGCGGCATTGTGACGCTGCCCACCACTTCGACAGCAGTCACCGCGACGGCAACTTGTGTCAACGCGGTGCTGTTCGTGAACACCACGGCCTCAAACCAGACCATCACCCTGAGCGACAACCAAAATACTCCGGTGAACTACCTGTCGAGCTTCCAGATCCCGGCCAACTCCACGCTGGTGTATGACCTGCACTACGCGCGTCTGGCGAACGGGATCAAGTGGCAGGCGACCAACGGATCGTCGGTCAACGCGCAGATCGTCGGGTTTCAGTGAGACATAGGGCGGAGCGGAGACGGAACACAATGCCACGACACATTGCAGTACTCATGATTGCGGTGGTGTTGGCGGCGCAGGGACAGGTGTACGTCTCCGCGCCGTCCACCGGTGCCGCTGTGCCGGCCACGGCCGGACTGACGGGCACGGTCTCATCGGGGAACCTTGCTGGGTTGATCGCATGTGACAACTCAGCGGTGCTCTCGATGAGCACGGCAACTACCACCCAAGCCGTCGCGTTGACGGCGGGCAAGTCGATCTACATCTGCGGCTTCGTGATCAATGCAGGCGGCACGACGACCGGTCGCCTGGTGCAAGGCACGGGCACAAATTGTGGCACCGGCCAAGGCAACCTGACTCCGGCGTTCAGCTTGGCCACCGGCTCTACAGTAGCTCAAGGAGCGGGAATCGGACAGGTGGTGAAGACGAGCGCCAGCAGTGCGCTGTGCGTGACGAACAGCGCGGCGATCGCGTTGAACGTTTTGATCACGTACACGCAATTCTAGGAGACAAATCGATGCAGACCGTATCTTTGGGGTTGGTTCGCGTGCCCACGCCGGGCACGCCCGTGCGGGTGTGTAGCGATGAGTCGCTGCATGTCTCAATGATGGTGGTGCGCACCGTTCCCGGCTTCACCGGCAAGACGTACGTCGGGCAGGCAGGAATGCAGAAGGACTCCTGGACGAAGTCCGGAGTGGTGCGCGTGTTCAGTGAACCTCCGGCCTTCGGGCCGCAGGATGGAGAGGTGCTTCCGGCGATGCACGCGGGTCAGGGCAACGTGATCCGACCGTCGGATTTTTGGGTGGACGCCGACGTCGCCAACGAAGGCGTCACGATCACCTGCTACGTCGCTTAATTGGCGGGCTGAGGGATGGTAAGAGCTGGAACAAATTGGATTGCGGCGCCTCCACCGCTTGCAAGCTTTAGATGAAGAGTTTGCGACGCGGTGACGGGGCGCTGTTCGATCAAGTCGTGCTTCGGATTGGTGGCGGCGTCCGGAGCATCCACGAACATGTTCGCGATGTAGTTGCCGGGCCCCAAGAAGTCTAAGTTCACGTCGATTTCGCGAGCTTCCCAGTTGGTGATCGCCCCGAGATACCACTGCGGGCTGCCATTCCGCCGTGCAATCACCATGTACTCGCCTACCTCACCTGCGATTGCGCGAGTTTCCCCAAAACTCTGCGGGATCCTGCGAAGGAAGTTGAAGTCACGCTGGTCATCCTCAGTAGCTGGCAAGTCACGAACCGT
>CANIIC010000212.1 GCA_947467395.1 Bryobacterales bacterium | reverse complement strand
TCGATCTTCTTTGCCTGTTGCCCGGACGCCAAAGTCGTCCAGATGACAACAACCATCCCAAGAAGCCCTGGGACAAGCCATCTCATTCGCTGTGATTTCATGTTCTCCACAGCATACACCCGCCCAGCCATAAAAAGAGAAAGGTCGTGTCCTGACGGTTGTCAGAACACGACCCTTGAACGTATTGCTAATTGGCGTGCGCTTACTGCTTGGTGTTGCCGTGCAGTTCATCCACCGGAGGAGGCGGCGGAGGCGGAGGAGCCGCACCCTTCGGCGCGCCCTTGCCCTTGGCATTGCCCGCCGGAGGAAGTGGCATCGCCGCCGTCCCACCGACCTTCATCGACAGGAACTGCGTCCCCGTCGCGAAGCCAATGTACTGCACGTTGTCGATCATGTACGTGATCGGCGGAGCCCCACCCGGCAGGTTGTACGGCAGCGCCAGCAATTCCTCGCCCGTGTCTGCCTTGTACGCGTACAAAGTGTTCTGGTTGCTCGCCACCTGGAACACCAGATTGCTCGCCGTGGTCATCGTCCCGCCGCCGATGTTACCGCCTCGGCCTTGCTTCACCCACTTGATCGTGTTGGTCTTCGGATCGCGAGCCTGCAAGCCGCCCCGGCCCACCTGCTCCTGCGTCGGTCCCCAGATCGGCATCGGCGTCGTCCGCGGCTTCTGGCCAGCCTGACCTAAGCCATGCGCGCCGCCACCCGCGTTCACATTCGGCTCCGCCGCAGCCACGAAGTTGTAGGTCCCGGCCGTGTAGGGCAAGTAAACCAAGCCCGCGTTGGGATTGTAGGACATCGGTGCCCAGTTATGCGCACCACCGCCGCCCGGATAAATCACGACAACCTTGTTCTGATCGTAGAAAGCGTCGGGATTAATGATGGGACGGCCGTTGTTCTTCTTGTCGAAGCCCGTCGCCCAGTTGATCGGCACAAACGGCTCAGCCGAAATAAACTGCCCGTTGGTGCGATCCACAATGTAGAACACGCCGCTCTTGGGAGCCTGCATGATCACCTTCCGCGTCTTGCCTTCGATCTGAACGTCGGCCATGATGAAGCCGCCGATGCCGTCCAGATCCCAGCCATCGCTCGGAACGGTCTGATAGTGCCACTTATACTTGCCTGTCTTCGCATCCACCGCGACGATCGAGTTCGTGTAAAGATTCGGATACTTCAGCCAGTTCTCCTGGCTCAAGCCGCGCAGTTCCAACGGCCACGGCTCCGGATTGCCCGTGCCCGCGATGACTAGGTTCAATTCCGGATCGTAAACCAGGCCATCCCACACCGAACCGCCGCCGCCATACTTGGCCCAATCGCCCGTCCACGTCTTGGCCGCTTCTTCCTGAGCCTTATCCTCAAACGGCTTGCCCGGAGCCGGCGGAACCGTGTGGAACTTCCACGCCAGCTTCCCGTCCTTCAGACTGTACGCCGCGAAGAAGCCCCGAATATAGTACTCGCCGCCACCCACGCCAACGACCACGTTATCGCCCGCGATGCGCGGCGCGATCGTGAAGGAATAATACTCGCTGATTTCGGCAACCTTGCTCTGCCACAGTTCCTTGCCGCTCACCGCATCCAGCGCGATCAACCGTGCATCGTTCGACGCCAGGATCAGCTTGCCTTCTGAAATAGCCAAGCCCCGATTGTGCGTGCCGCAGCACATATGCCGCGCTGTCATCGGATCGATCTTGGCATCGTACATCCACTTTTGCTGCCCCGTCCGCGCGTCGAGGGCGTACACGATGCTGTTGTCCATCGTTTGATAGATGGTGTTGTTCCACATCAGCGGCGTGCCTTCCGTGCCGCCACGCCCGCCCGGCGCCGTCAGCGGAGCCGCCCATGCCAGCCCCATCTTCCCGACGTTGGTCGCGTCAATCTGCTTCAGTTGGCTGTAGCGTTGTTCGTTCTGGCTGAGTCCGTACGTTAGCCAAGTCCCGGGCATAGCGTCCTTCGCCGTGCCCGCCGTGACCAGAACCTTCGCATCCACCGCGCGCGGCTGCTGGGCGATCGTCGTAGAAATCAGCGTGAGCGCGCTAGCGACCCCGGCCGCCCACAGGGAGGCTTTCTTGATGTTGAGCATAGTTACGATTTTGTCCTCGACCTAGTATGACGAAACAATTTAACCCCAGGTGTCACGTCCCAGGGCGCTATTTGTGTTCCTCGCCGTGCATCCCGCGCTGCCACTGAGCGCACAAAGCCGCGTTGTACAGCGCGAGCGCCGTCGTGATCTGTCCCAGATGGTTGTCGTACGTCGAAACGAACGACGCGCGTTCCACCGCCTCCGGATGCAGATTCCCGCCGTGGGAGCAATCGATCAGCACCGCCCCCGGCTTCACGTCGCGAACCAGATCTTCTTCGCAACTCGCCGGAAACGCCGTCACCACAATATCGGCCGTCTTAAGGAAATGTTTCTTAACGTCCGACTGCGTCTGCCGATGCACCAGCGCTACCGTCGCACCGATCCGCATCAACATACTCTGCAGCGGAATCCCGATGCGCGGCGAGTTATTGAAGACCACCACCGTCGGCCCCGGCTGCGTCACGTCCCGCGGAAACAGATTCTTGATCGAGTCGTGCCGGTTCAACAGCGTCAGAATCGCGCGAGCCGTACAGGGCACCACCCCGTCATACTTCTCGCCCTCGCCCACCGTCTTCACGTTGAGCGCCATGCGACCCGTATTCTCCACCGTCAACCCCTCGATGTCCTTCTCCGGCCGCACCCGCCGCAGGAAGTAATCTTCGGTCTTGCCAAACGGGGTAGGGAAGAACACGAACGTCCCGAAAATCTTCTCGTTCACCTGCGCGCCCATCAGCATCAGTTCCAGTGTGTCCGCGCTCGATGCTTCCTCCACGCGGAAGTCCAGCCCGTGCTGACGAAACTTCTTGCCCATGTAGCTCGCATAGCGCCGGGCACCCGGATCGATTTCCTGTCCCGGCAACCGCGGCATGAACGCAGCCACGCGGATCTTGTCCCGGTCCAGCCCCGTCCGCTCCACCATGCTCAGTTTTCGGTCCGCCTGCATGAACGTCTCATCCGCCACCGAAATGCAGTTGAGCACTTTCTTCTGTGGAATCTCTTTCGTCCAACTCATGTCCGGAGCAAACGCTTTGGCCGTTTCCATAATCACTCCCGATTATCGAACACTCCGCCCCGCCCACGGAACTCGCACCTCCGCCCTCTATTGGGGAAACTGGGCACAGACGGACCAGTCCCCCTCCGCCCGCTTTCCCCCTTCACCTTCCAATTCCTTACCCTTCGCTTACCCGCCAGAAAATGGAAAAGCCCGCGAGCCTTTCGACTCGCGGGCAACTCAACTGATCGAATGCTTCTTCCTAACGGCCGAGGCCCACTTCCGGCTGGGCAACTGGGGTCGCAACCTGAGGAGCGACGGTGTTGACTGCCGGGCGTGCTCCAGCGATCCGAGCTTCACGCTCGCGCAACGACTGGAGTTCGATGTAGTCATTCAGGGTAGACGCGATCTTCTTGGTGTCCTGTGCAATCTGCTGCACCCGGGCACGATTTCCTGGCGTCCACAAATGATTACCTTGGTTGAAGTACACGATTTCACTGCTCGTACGGGCGGCGGCCGAGATCAACAGAGGACGCACCTGGTCCAAAGCTGCCTTCTGCCATTCCGTGAGGGACGAACGGTTTGCTTCCAGATTGGCCACGTCCTGACCCATGTCATGGACTGCATCCTGGAGTCCTTGCATGTGCTCTTTCGCAGTTGCCGCGACGGCCGGTTGAGTGGCCATTGCGCCGAACTGTTGGGCGTGTTCTGAAGCGGTACGAGCCATCCGCTCGATGTGAGCGAATGTCCGCGTGGGTTGATCGGTGGAGAGGCTGCCCGCATAGGCTGCTCCCCCAAATACGGCTGCAATCAAAAGCGCTGTTACTTGGCGCTTTACGTTACTGATCATCACTTTCTCCTAACATGGTTCACCTCGTTCGCGAACGAATCCGGCAAACTGAGCAACGGTGACTGTTCTGGAATCAACCTAGTGACCCCAGCCGTTGCATCACCATACTAGACGAGAATGCCCCAAAAACAGTTCACTTAAATTTGAGGAACGTCGGGGAGCCGCGCAGCTAGCGATTTAAGCCTGCCCCCCCCCTCTGCCAGTTGGCTACCGCTTCGTGCTGGGATGACGATTCCTACTAGAATGGGACAACTCAAAATGCGGATACACAGAAGACTTCTCCAAGTCCTGGCTCTCCTCCTCGCCCTGGTCCTCACCTGTCTCGCGCATGAGCAGATTGCACTCTCCGGCGTGATCACCAAACGCGACGGCGACACCATTGAACTGAAGACCGCCAAAGGGAAGTCTATCTTTTATCTGAACCAAGCCACCTTGGTCTATCGCGGCAAGGTCCGCGCTGCGGATCCCGATATCAAAGTCGGCGCCAAAGTCGAAGTCGATGCCTTCGGGCACACCGACGAAGATATCATCGCCATGCGCGTCCGCATCACCTCGCCCGCACCGCAGCCCAAACGCAAGAAGTAGCCCTCCGCATCCGATGCTAGACTGACTCTAATGCTGCGTCGGATGCTCATCGGACTCACAACGGCCTTGCTGGCCGTGACGTCCTTTCAGGCTCCCTTCGCGCACGACCACCCGGACGAACCCGATCATCACCACGCGACTGGATTCGCCCACGTCCACCTCGGCCTAGCCGCCCATCCTCACGACGATGAGGGACTGGAAATCGAGGCGGACGATGACCACGAAACGGCCGTCTATCGCGAATGGACCCCCGCAGCCGCACCTCGAATCGAAGTCGTCTATGTCGAAGCCACCGCTCCGGCCCAAGGCGCCCCCACATTCGTAAGCCTCGGCGTCGCCCCCGTAATTCGCCCGCAATCGCACAGTCCGCCCCGCTTCCGACTGCTTCCCGCCCGAGCCCCGCCTCTCTAAACCCGCCTCGTCCCACGGACCTGTAGCTACCCGTGTGTCTACCCGTCTGTGCTCGCAGTTCCTTCCTTGAAAGGCTGGGTTATGTTTCTAAGAAATCTGTTACGTGCAGGCTTGGCTCTGCATGTGCTCTGTTCGATCGCGACCGCGCAGGATTGGACCGAACAGTCCGTTCTGACTCTGTTTGATCAGCAGAGCCCGATCCGCAGAGAGTCGCAAGCTGCCGCTGCTGCTGCGGTGGAGGCTGTGCGCGGACGCACCCTGTGGCCGAATCCGATCGCCGCCTACAGTCGCGAAACGGTCGGCTTCACCGAATTTGTGCAGGGCGAGCAACTCCTGCCTCTATCCGGACGGCTACAGTTAGAACGCCGCGCGCTCGAGCCTGCACGCGAAACCGCCGAAGCTCAAGGTGCCGCACGGATGTGGGATGCCCGCTCCCAACTCCGCGTCGCCTTCTACCGAGCCTTAGCCGCGCAGCTTCAGGCCACCGAGATTCAATCCGCGCTCGCCAAGCTCAACTCCATCCTCAATGTGTTGAAACTCCGTGAGCAGGAAGGAGAGGGCTCGCGCTACGACCGCGTCCGCGTCGAGCGCGAGGCTGCGGAGTTGCGCGCCGACGCATCCCTTGCCGCCAACCGCGCCAAGAGTGAGATCGCGGCCATGCTCGCGCACCTGCCTGCCGGGACCAGCATCAAAACCATCCAGGGAAGCCTCGCTCCCCGCTTGCTCTCCTCAACATCCACCGAACTCGCCCACCGCGCCGTCGAACAACGCGCCGACATTCGCGCGGAATCCAGCCGCCTCACCCAACTCAGCCTGGAGCAACAAGTCGCCGACCGCCTCCGCATCCCCGAACCGATGGTCACTGCGGGCATGAAGCGCACTCAGGTCGCGCCCAACCTGAACAACACAGGCGCCGTGATCAGTCTGTCGATCCCTCTGCCTGTCTTCAACAAAGGCCAGACCGAAGTTGCGCGCGTCTCCGCCGAACAGCAGCGCGTCCAGGCCCGACGAGAGTTGCTGATCCAGCAGGTGAATGCCGCCGTCGC
>CANIIC010000211.1 GCA_947467395.1 Bryobacterales bacterium | reverse complement strand
TGTGCGGATACGCGGCGTGGATCAGCCAGGAGTCGGTGGCTCCGGCGGTGACTGCGGCGAAGGAAGCAGTGGCGAGCGAAGCGGAGGAGAAGCCCGCCCCGACGTTCGCGGATATGGCGTTGTGGGTCGGGCTGGCGGCGTGCGCTTCGATCCTGTTGGTTTCGGTAACGAACCACATGAGCGCAAACGTGGCTCCGATCCCGCTGCTGTGGGTGGTGCCGTTGGCGTTGTACTTGCTCAGCTTCATTCTGTCTTTCGAGAGCGACAAGATCTACCAGCGGTGGCTGTTCGTGCCGTGGGTCGCTCCGGCTTTGGGCTGGATGGCGTATTCGATCTACACGGCCGAAGGCAACTATCACATCAAGTACGCGGTACCGATTTTCTCGCTGGGCCTGTTCCTGTGCTGCATGTTGTGTCACGGTGAACTGGCGATGCGAAAGCCGGCGGCGAAGCATCTGACGTCCTTCTACCTGATGATTTCGGTGGGCGGCGCGTTGGGCGGCATCTTCGTGGCGCTGATCGCGCCGAACGTGTTCACGACGTTCCTGGAATTGCCGATCGGGCTGACGATGTGCGGTGTGCTGGCGGTGATCGCACTGTGGGATGTGGATCTGCCGAAGTTTGGTCCGTGGCCGATCCGGTTCGCGCTGGCGATCGGCGTGGGTTTGCTGGGCGGTTACCTGGCTCGCATGGAATCGCAGGATCGTCAAGGCTATCATCTGATGGTTCGCAATTTCTATGGCGCGCTGCGTGTGCGTGACGATGACAAGGGCACAGAGTTCGCGACGCGCAACCTGCTGCACGGCACCATCAATCACGGGTCGCAGCGGTTGACCGAAGCGGATAAGTACAAGGTTGGTTCTTACTACGGCCTGAATTCGGGCATCGGTCGCACTATGCAGGAGATGCAGGGTCGCGGTCCGGTTCGTTACGGCGTAGTGGGTTTAGGCGCAGGCGTGATGTCGGGATATGCCCGCAAGGGTGACTTTGTTCGCATCTACGAGATCAATCCGATTGTTCCGGTGATCGCGAAGAGCGAGTTTAGTTTCTTCCCGCATTCGGAAGCCGACAAGGACATCCTGCTGGGCGATGCTCGCCTGGTGATGGAGAAGCAGCCGCCGATGAACTACGACGTGCTGGTGATCGATGCGTTTTCGAGCGATGCGATCCCGGTGCACTTGCTGACCAAGGAATCGTTTGAGCTGTACGGGAAGCTGCTGAAGCCGACCGGCATCCTGGCGGTGCACATTTCGAATCGCTACCTGGATCTGGCTCCGGTGGTGCAGCGCGGGGCGGAAGCTCTGGGCCGCACGGCGCAGGTGGTGTATGACGAGGGCGATCAGTTTTCGAACTCGACCACGTGGGTGCTGATTTCGGCGGATCCTAGCTTCTTTCAGTCGAGCGCGTTCCAGGGTGCGAACATGTACCCGCCGAATGCTCGGAGCGACTTCCGGGCTTGGACGGATGACTACAGCAATATCGTGAGCATTCTGAGCTTGAACTAGCCAGAAGGAATAAACGCAACGGCGCTCAGCTCTTCGGAGTTGGGCGCCGTTTCTGTTTTAGAACAGCTTCAGTTGGATGGTGAGGAACTTCTTGGGGTTGGCGCGGAAGTCCTTCATGAAGCCCTGCACTTCGCGCATGGTGTTGTCCATGCTCTCGTAGAGCGCGGGGTTGTTGAGTAGCTGGCCGACTGTGCCTTCGCCGGTGTTGACCTTGTCGAGCACGTTGTCGAGGCGCGTCATGGTGTCTTCCAGGCGGCGATGCAGCGTGTCGGTGGTCATCAACTTGCCGATGGTGCCGTCGCCACGATTCACCAGGCGTAGCGTTTCGTGCAGGTCCGCGAGGGTGCCGCGCAGTTCTTCATGCAGCGAGTCATCCTTGAGCAGCTTGCCCAGGGTTCCTTCGCCCGCGTTTAGGCCGTCGACCAGTTGGTCGACTTTGCCCATGGTGCCGCGGACGTCTTGATAGAGATCGTCGTCATTGATGAGGTGGCCGATGGTACTGTTCGGATTGTTGAAGTTCACGACGAGTTTCTTCATCTCGTCCGCGGCTCCTACCAAGTTGTTATAGAGCGTTTCGTCGCGCAGGAACTTGCCGATCGTGCCCTTGCCGTCTTCGATCTCGATGACCAGTTTTTCGACGCGGGTCAGGATCGCTTGCAGTGCGCTTAGGGTGGTCTTGCCCTGATCCAGCATGTCCTGAATTTCGGTGGTGGCTTCAGTCTTGATCTCGCCGCCGGGCTGGATGGTCTGTGCGCTCTTGCCGCGCTTGATGTTGATGTAGCGGGCTCCCAGGAGGTTCTGCTGCGCGAGGCCAGCGGTGGAATCGACCGGGATCAGCGCGAGTGAATCCGCGTTTAAGGAAAGGGTGACCTTTACGGTACGGTTCAATTCGTTGGAGCCGGACAATTCCACATTCGAAACCTTGCCGATGAGGATGCCGTTCAGGCGGACGGGTGTTGCGCCGACAGTCATTGCGAAAGAGTCGTCAAAATACACGACGGCATCCACGGTCTCACGGAATAGCGGGTTGGTGCCGGACATCGTGATGACGAGGAACGCCAGAATGACGAGGGCGATCGCGGCAAGGATGCCGACCTTCAATTGAGACCAACGGGTTTTGGCGGCGGACGGCATGTTTTAGGAGGCTCCGGGGCGCGCGAACTTGCGGACGTATTCGTCGGTGCAGGCCAGGAACTCAGGTTCCGTGCCTTCGAACACCAGACGACCTGCCTGCATGATCAGGAATTTGGTGTCCACCGTTTCCTCGCTGCCGCGCGGGGCTGCTTCGATTTCGCCACTGTTGGGATTGTAGCGAAAGTTTGCCATGAGCTGCCCGTCCTGGTAGCGGTGAGTCACGATGATGGTGGCGGTGTTGCGGGTGTCGCGTTCCTTGAGGATGAGGCTGATGATGGTGTGTGCGGTGATGGGGTCGAGGCCGGCGGTGGGGGAATCGTAGAGTTCCAGCTCGGGCTGGGTGACGACGGCTCGGGCGATGCCGACACGGCGACGCATGCCGCCGGAGAGTTCGCTGGGGAACTTGTCGAGGGTTTGTTCGAGTTCTACGAAGCGGAGGGTTTCGACGACACGTTCTTCAATGGAGCGCTGCTCACTGCCCGCGCCGACGGTTTGCAGGATGCGCTGGTTTTCGAGGGGGTAGGCGACGTTGTCGGCGATGGTAAGGGAATCGAAGAGCGCGCCTTCCTGGAACAGAATGCCGACGCGGGCCCGGAGGTCAAAGAGTCGTTCCTCGCTGAGATGGGTGATGTCCTGGCCGAAGAGGAAGACGCGGCCGGAATCGGGTTTCTGTAGTCCGACGGCGACTTTCAGCAGCATGGTCTTGCCGCTGCCTGCGGCGCCGAAGACGACACGTGTTTCGCCCGCGCCCATCTCAAAGGAGACGTGATCCAGCGCCGGAGTGTCGCCGAAATGAAGGCTGACATCCTCGAAGCGGACAATGCTGGAATCGGTGCCCATGGGCTAGAAGTTCACGAAGACTTGCGTGATTAGCGTGTTGATCACGATGATCCAGAGGGACGACCAGACGACCGCGTTCGTGGTGGCGCGGCCGACGCCCTGCGTGCCTCCCGAGGTGCGGATGCCATAGAAGCAGCCGACCAGGGCGATGATGATGGCGAAGGCGAAGGGCTTGATCAGGCCTTGCGCGAGATCGTTGTATTCGAGGACTTGCCACGCCGACGTCCAGTATTCGGACGACGTGAGGCCGAGCTGCGTGGAGGCGACGAAGTAGCCGCCGATCATGCCGATGCAATCCGCGATGATCGTGAGCAGCGGCAGCATCGTGGCGGACGCAATGAGGCGCGGGGTGACGAGTTTCTGTGAGGGATCCGTGCCGAGCGCGCGCATGGCGTCGATCTGTTCGGTGACCTTCATGGAGCCAAGTTCGCTGGCCATGCCGCTGGCGTTGCGTCCGGCGACCAGTAGGGCTGTAAGCACGGGGCCGAGTTCGCGGACGAGTGTGATGGAAACGATTTCGCCGACGCGGCTTTCGGCGCCGTAGGTGGTGAGAGCTCGCGACATTTGCAGCGCCATCACGATGCCGCTGAACCAGCCGACCATGCTGGTGATGGGCAGGGAACCGACCCCGATGATGTCCATCTGCTGGAAGATGTCGGAGTTGTAATGCGGGCGGCGGAAGACGTTGCCCAACGCCCGGCTGCTGACCAGCACGAAGTCCTGAAAGGTTTGAATCGGCGGCTTAAGGAAGTCGAGCAATCGGGGTCCCCGTTAACGTTGATGCTAACACCGGCGCGGTGCGGGTGCTGGTTTACGCCAACGCGGAGGGCTTGAGTGGCATGCCGTAGCGCGCCAGCACGGCTTTGACGTCGGTGGGCTTCAAGCGGGACGCATCGTAGTCGACGGTGAGCTTGTCGCCGGAAGCGCTCGGCTGGACGTGCGCCATCCCGTACACGCTGTGCAGCGCGCCTACGTTGGCGTAATCGTCATCAGTGAGCGGACGGCTCAGATCGAAGTGCAAAGTGACCTTGGTCATGGCTGTTTAGAACGTCTTCAGGATAACAGTTTCCACTTGATTTTCCGCAACATTCCCATCCACAGGTTGGCGTCCTCCTCGTTGAGATCCATGCGGTGGATCAGGCGGCGGAGCTTGAGGTGCATGGCTTCGCCGGCGGGGTCGTGGATGTAGCCGGCGTGGGTCAGGATTTCGGCCAACTGCTGATAGATGCGCTCGACGTCTTCGCCTCGGGCGGCGACTTTGGGTTCGGTCTGGGGGGCTGGTGCCGCAGCGTTGCGAACGATTTCGTAGAGGCAGACGGCGACGGCCTGGCCCAAGTTCATGGACGCATGCTCATCGAGCGTGTCGATGTGCGTCAACCAGTGGCAGTGGGACATGTCCTCATTCGAAAGGCCGAACTTTTCAGAGCCGAACATCAGGGCGACGCGTGCGGAGGTCAGATGCTCGCGGATGGCGGCGGCGCCTGTTTCGAGGCGTTGAATGGGATGTTCCAGGAAGCGATGGCCGATGGCGGTGGTGCCTACGACCAGGGTGCAATCGGCAACGGCTTCGGCGACGGTGGGGAAGACGCGGGCTTGCTGGAGTACGTTGGCTGCGTGGGTGGCGGAAACGGCTTCGCGAAAGGCGACGTCGTAGGGGTTCACCAGGCGCAGGTCAAAGATGCCGAAGTTGCTCATGGCGCGCGCGGCTGCGCCGATGTTCAGCGGGTTGCGGGACGAAACCAGCACCACGCAGAGGGGAATGGGTTGGACTTCCGCCTTCAAGAGGGGTCGCGCCGGATGGCGTCAAGAACTCCGTTGATAAACGCGACGGATTCGTCGCCTGAAAACTCGCGGGCCAGCTCCAGTGCTTCGTCGATGATGACCGGCGCGGGCGTCTGGGTGGACTGCATCTCATAAATGGCGAGCCGCAGGATGTTGCGATCCACGACGGGCATGCGTTCGATGCGCCAGTTGGAGGCTTTGGCGATGATGCGCTCATCGAGCTGCTTGGCGGTGCGGGACGTGCCTCGCGCCAGCGATTCCATGAAATCGTCATTGGGCAGCGGGGCTGGATCTTCTTCTTCGGTGCCGAGGGTGTTGTAAAATGCGGCGATGGCGTCTTCGATGGATTGCGAGCGCTGGTCCCACAGGAACAGCACTTGGAGCGCGCGTTGACGCGATTTGTGTCTGGCTGGCATCTAGTTTCCGAACAGGGCCATTTCAATCACAGTCATGGCTGCATCATAGCCCTTATTGCCGAGGGCTCCGCCGGCGCGAGCCTGAGCCTGTTCCAAGGTATCCGTCGTGAGAACGCCGAACGCAACGGGTACGCCGGTTTCGAGCATCACCTGTTGCAGGCCGCGTGCGCATTCGCCCGCGACATAGTCAAAATGCGGGGTATCACCGCGGATGACGGCGCCCAGAGCGACGATCGCCTGATAGCGCGGAGACAGTTTTTTTGCGGCGAACGGCAGTTCGTAGGCTCCGGGCACGAAAAATACGTCCACTACGTCGGCTTTCGCGTCTGCGAGCGCTTTTTGGGCGCCTTCCATCAGCTTGCCGGTG
>CANIIC010000210.1 GCA_947467395.1 Bryobacterales bacterium | reverse complement strand
GGCAAATGGCTGCAAGGCTCAAAACGCACTATCTCAACACCGTCGTACCGACCCTCACCAAGGAGTTCGGTTACACGAACATCATGGCGGTGCCCAAGATCCAAAAGATCTCGATCAACATCGGTATGGGCGAAGCGACGCAGAACTCGAAGCTGATCGACAGCGCCGTGAATGAACTGGCGGCGATTGCGGGCCAGAAGCCTGTGATCACCAAAGCGCGCAAGTCTATCGCGGCCTTCAAGCTGCGTGAAGGCATGCCGATTGGTTGCGCGGTGACGCTGCGCGGCGACCGCATGTATGAATTTTTGGACCGTCTGGTGAACGTCAGTCTGCCGCGCGTCCGCGATTTCCGCGGCGTGCCGTCGAAGAGCTTCGATGGACGTGGCAACTACACGCTGGGCATGAAGGATCAGTTGATTTTCCCGGAAATCGACTTCAACAAGGTGGACAAGACCAAGGGTCTGAACATCTGCATCACGACGACCGCCACGACGGACGCCGAGGGGTTGGCGCTGCTCACGCAAATGGGCATGCCCTTCACCAAGTAGGGAAGAGGATCGAAATGGCCACTACTGCGAAGATCGCAAAAGACGAAAAGTTGGCCGTCGCCAAAGCGGCGGGTAAACCAAAACTGTCGTGTCGGCATCGTAACCGCTGCTTCCGCTGCGGTCGGCCGCGCGGCTTCTTGAGCAAGTTCCGTTTGTGCCGCATCTGCTTCCGCAAGCTGGCGCTGGCGGGTGAGATTCCCGGCGTCGTGAAGTCGTCGTGGTAGGCGAAAGAATTTAGGACGAGGACGAAGGAATGAATACATCGGATCCGATCGCCGACATGTTAACGCGCATCCGCAACGGCTTGGCCGCGCGGCATGCGAAAGTGGACGTGCCGGCCTCGCGCCTCAAGACGGAGATCGCGAAGATCCTCAAGGACGAGGGCTACATCGCCAACTTCAAGTTGACCGAAGACGGCCCTAAGAAGTCCATCCGTATCTATCTCAAATACACGCCCGGCAATGTCCCGGTGATCTCGCGCATCGAGCGCGTATCGCGTCCCGGCTGCCGCGTGTATGTGGGTTCGAAGGAAGTGCCCCGTGTGTTGGGCGGTCTGGGTGTGAACATCCTGACCACGCCGCGCGGAGTCATGACCGGCGGTTCGGCGCGCAAGAGTGGCGTCGGCGGCGAAGTTCTGTGTCAGGTTTGGTAGGGAGCGATTTATGTCACGAGTTGGTAAGAAACCGATTCCGCTGCCCAAGGGTGTGAAACTCACCATCGGCAATGAACTAGTGGTCGAAGGCCCCAAGGGCAAGCAGACCATACCGTTGATGCCGGGGATCACCTTGCGGGAAGAGAACGGGACGTTGCACATCACCCGCGATAACGACAAGCAAGCGGCGGCCCATGGCCTGACTCGCGCGCTGGCCGCCAACGCGGTGCAGGGTGTCTCGACAGGCTTTACGCGCGAACTGGCCATCTTCGGTATCGGCTATCGCTGTGAAGTGAAGGGCCGGATCGCCAGCTTCTCGCTGGGGTATTCGCACCCGATCGAATTTTATCTGCCGGACGGCATCGACATGCGTGTCGACAAGCCGGCCAACAACCTGACGCCGCTGGTCCTCACGGGCAGCGATCGCCAGGTGCTGGGCCAGGTAGCGGCCAATATGCGCGCGCTGCGTCCGCCAGATCCGTACAAGAACAAGGGCATCCGCTACGTTGGCGAAGTGCTGCGCAAGAAGGTCGGTAAGACCGGCGCGGGCGGGAAGTAAGCAGGAGACTAGAGCATGGCACGCGATTCGAAAGATATCATCCGTCAGCGCATTCATAAGCGCATCCGGGCCAAAGTGTCGGGTACGACGGCACGGCCGCGACTGGCTGTCTTCCGCAGCTTGAACCACATCTACGCTCAAGTCATCGACGACAGCAACGGCACCACGGTGGCGGCGGCATCGTCGAACGAAAAGAACGGCGTCAACGGCGGCAACCTGGCCGGGGCTACGGCCATCGGAAAGCTGGTGGCGGAACGGGCAAAAGACAAGGGCGTTGCTGCGGTGGTCTTTGACCGCGGCGGCTATCTCTATCATGGCCGCGTGAAGGCGCTGGCCGAAGCTGCTCGCGAAGCAGGGTTGAAGTTCTAAAGGATTCTCATGTCATCTACGGCAGCACAACGCATCGACGTCAACAGCCTCAACCTGAAGGAAAATGTCGTCTCGATCAACCGAGTGACCAAGGTAGTCAAGGGCGGCAAGAACATGTCCTTCTCCGCGCTGGTCGTGGTGGGTGATCCGGCGGCGAAGATTGTAGGCTACGGCACGGGCAAGGCCAAGGAAGTTCCGGCTGCGATCAAGAAGGGCATTGAATCGGCGAAGAAGAACCTGCGCCGCGTGAATGTGCTCGAATCGACGATCCAGCACGTGGTTCTTGGCGAATTCGGCAGCGGCAAGGTTCTGTTGAAGCCGGCTCCGGCTGGTACTGGCGTGATCGCCGGCGGTCCGGTGCGCGCGGTGATTCAAGCCGTGGGGATTCCGAACGTGCTGACCAAGTCGATTGGTTCGCACAACCCGCACAACGTGGTGAAGGCGACGATTGACGCCCTCGAACAGTTGCGCGACAAGCAAGCCACTGCCGACATGCGCGGCGTGGGCATCGAGAAGGTGAGCTAAGTATGGCCGGAACGATCAAGATTAAGCTGATCGGCAGCCCGATCTGCACGCCCGAGAAGCACAAGATTATTGTGCGTTCGCTGGGCTTGAAGAAAATGAACCGCGTGGTGGAGCGTCCCGATACGCCTGCGTTCCGCGGTATGGCCTTAAAGGTGCCGCACCTGCTGGCCATTGTCAGCGAATAAGGCGGAGGAACCACAATGAATCTCAGTCAACTACGTCCGCCGAAGGGCCAGAAGCAGAAAGTTCAGCGCGTCGGCCAAGGTATGGGTACCGGCCGCGGTAAATTCTCCGGTCGCGGCGCCAAAGGTGCCAAGTCCATCTCCGGTTATTCGCGCATGCGCGGTTTTGAAGGCGGCCAGATGCCGCTGCATCGCCGTCTGCCGAAACGCGGCTTCACCAATATTTTCCACATCGAATACGCGATCGTGAACGTGGCGACGCTGGAACGCCTCGACGGCGACACCTTCGATCCGAAGACCCTGTTGAAGTTGGGCGTGATCCACAAGCTCAAGGACGGTTTGAAGATCCTCGGTTCCGGCGAACTGACCCGCAAGATCACGGTGAAGGCGCACATCTTCTCGGCTTCGGCCAAGGCGAAGATTGAAGCCGCCGGCGGTACTGCGGAAGTGATCTTGAAACGTCCGGTCGACGCGGTCCATCCTGCCGCCAAGCCGGTTGTGAAAAAAGAGAAGAAGTAACCTTTCGAGGGAACTATGAAATTCTTCGAAGCCTTCGCGAATGTATTTCGCATCCCGGACCTGCGCAAGCGGGTCCTGTTTACGCTTGCCCTGCTCGCGGTGTACCGCTTGGGCGGCGGCATCCCCATTCCCGGGATTGATGCGACGCGGTTCGAAGAGTTTATTCAGCAGAACGCGGGTTCGGTGTTCGGCATGTTCGATCTGTTCAGCGGCGGCATGTTCCGCCGGTTGACGATCTTCGCGCTGGGCATCATGCCCTACATCACATCGTCGATCATCCTGCAGTTGTTGACGGTAGTGGTTCCGTATCTCGAAAAGCTCCAGAAGGAAGGCGAACTAGGCCGCCGCAAGATCACCCAGTGGACCCGGTATCTGACGGTAATCCTGGCGTTGATCCAGGCTGCCATCATCGCAGGCAGTTTGCAGAGCGCCGAACAGGCTTTTGTTCGCAACCCGGGCATTGCGTTCACGCTGATGACCATGATTACGTTGACCACTGGTACGGCTTTCATCATGTGGTTGGGTGAACAGATCACGGAGCGCGGGATCGGCAACGGCATGAGTTTGCTGATCTTCACCGGTATCGTGATCAACCTGCCGAACGCGATGCTGGAAATGTGGAACAAGACGCAGACCGGTGACTGGAACATCCTGCATGTGTTGATCATCATTGCGATGATGATCGCTGTGGTCGGGTTCATTGTCTTGGTGGAACGTGGCGAACGTCGCATTCCGGTTCAATACGCGAAACGCATGGTTGGTCGTCGCGTGATGGGTGGTCAGTCCTCGCACATGCCCTTGAAGGTAAACGCCGGTGGTGTGATCCCGGTCATCTTTGCGAGCAGCTTGCTGGCATTCCCGCAAACGGCACTGAACCTGGAATTCGTCAAGAACAGTACGTTCCTGACCAGCCTGCTCACTTCGATCGGTGGCGGCGAGCCGATGTACTACATCCTGTACGTCGCGCTGATCATTTTCTTCTGCTTCTTCTATATCTCTATCATTTTCAACCCGAGCGAAGCGGCAGACAACATGCGTAAGTACGGCGGGTTCATCCCGGGCATCCGTCCTGGTAAGAACACGGCCGATTACATGGAAAAGATTCTGTCCCGGATTACGGTGGTGGGCGGTTTGTACCTGTCCATCCTCTCCTTGCTGCCCATGATTATGATTCAGGGCATCAAGTTGCAGCATATCCCGGGCATTGGCAACTTTATCGATACGTACTTCCCTCGCTGGCTGCTGGACGGCCTGGGGGTGACATTCTTCTTCGGTGGTACGTCCCTGCTGATCGTGGTCGGCGTGGCGATGGACACCGTGAACCAAGTTGAAGCGCAGTTAATCATGAGGCATTACGAAGGATTTACCCCGCATGCCGGCCGTATCCGTGGCCGTCGTAGCGGCGCATAACGCTTACCGGCGTCTTGAATGAATCGTCTCTGCCTCATTTTGTTCGGCTCACCTGGGTCCGGAAAAGGGACACAGGCGCAGTTCCTCAAGAAGCACTATGGGGTGGCTCATATCTCAACCGGGGATATGTTGCGGGAACGGGTTGCGCTGGGAGATACGCTGGGTCGCCGCGTCGAAAAAATGATGCAGACGGGCGAGTTAGTGCCGGATGACGCCGTCAATCGGATGGTGGATGACCGGATCGCGTGTGAGGATTGTGAAGTCGGATTCATCCTGGACGGGTACCCCCGGACGGTGAGTCAGGCGAAGTGGCTGTCGCACCGGCTGGACGAGCTGGGGATGTGGCCGATGGTAGTCCACCTAGAAGTGGACTATAATGTGATTGTTGCGAGAATCTCGGGCCGTAGGCAGTGCCCGATGTGCGGTACTCTTTACAACCTCGCGAAAGATCCTCACCGGGTCGCCTGTGACCTAGAGGGTGCGAGACTGGAGATTCGCTCCGACGATCGCGAAGAAATTGTTCGGGGACGTCTGCGGGCGTATGACCAGTTGACGGCACCCGTTTTAGCGTATTTCAAAGACTCCGGGTATCCGGTGTGGGATGTTCAGGGAGACGGGGCGGCTCCGGAAGTAATTTCGGGACGCATCGTGGATCTGATCACCAGAGAGTTCAAGGAACGAAGCCAGGCCGTATGATTGTCCGCAAAAGTATGGCGGAGCTCGAGAAGATGCGAGCTGCTGGACTCCTGGTCTGGAAGATCCTCGAAGAAATGCGTGGGATGGTTCAGGAAGGGGTTACGACCTACGACCTGGAAGTGAAGGCCGAGAAGATGATGCAGGACGCCGGGGCGAAGTCGGCCTTTAAGGGCTACTCGACGGCGAGCGCGGGGAAATTTCCCTCGGTTCTGTGCACTTCGGTGAATGAAGAAATCGTTCACGGGATGCCCTCGCCGACCAAGATTTTGAAGAAGGGCGACATCGTGTCGATCGACACCGGGGTCCAGTTACACGGGTACTTCGGGGATTCGGCGATCACGGTGGCCGTCGGTGAGATTTCGGCGGAAGCGCAGAAGTTAATGGACGTGACGCGCGAATCGCTGGAGATGGCGATTGAGAAGTGCCATCCGGGCAACCGGCTGTTCGACATTTGCGGAGCGGTAGAACGCCACGTAGTTTCGAATGGATTCTCGATCGTACGTGAGTTCGTAGGGCACGGGATTGGGACGCAGCTGCACGAAGAACCGCAGGTTCCGAATTACGTGGATCGCCGGGGAGAAAATCCGCGCCTGAAAGAGGGCATGGTTCTGGCGATCGAACCGATGGTGAATGC
>CANIIC010000209.1 GCA_947467395.1 Bryobacterales bacterium | reverse complement strand
TGGCTTGTGCAAAGAGATTGGCACAGGCTAGTGAAAATACAGCGAGAAGGGCCTTTGTTTGGGAAAGGCGTGGTATCTGCATGGATTTTACCCCTTTTGGTCTTGCTCACCGACCTGGTGGGTGGTTTCATGCGATCCACCTTCCAGCCAATGTCGCTGACATCATACTCCAAACTTGCAGGGTGGTCGAGGGGGTGGAGACGGGCGAGGACCAGGGAAACGGTCCCCCTGCTCAGTGGAGCACGGGGCCGTTCGGGAGCTGCGCTTTTAGAACGTCAGACGAGCCACAATCGTACCTGTGCGAGGCTGTGAGCCAGCCCCGTTGATGGTACTGACGACGCCGTAACCGGCAGTTGGGATGATCATGCCGCGCTGAGTCGTTGTGCTTACGGCCTGTAGAGGGTTTCCGGTGGCCGGAGCGCTGTAGAACATCCGGTTCAGGATGTTCTGGAACTCGGCCCGAACGTTCAGCAGGACTTTGCCGTCGGCTCCCATCCGGAAGTTGCGGCCGAAGTTGAAGGCTTCGCTGGGTTTGCGACGCCAGCGGAAGCCTTCCAGGTAGGGCGACGTGCTGCCCCACTGGCCAGCTGCCGCGTCCTGCCAGATGCACGTGGCTGCGGCGCAGTTGCCATTTGCCGCATACCCCCCGGCGAGAACCGAAGCAACCTTCGGATCGGCTGGTGTGGCCGGATTGTAGGCGCGCGGATCGAAGGACCCGTTCGGGTCGAAGCCCTGGCGGAAGAAGCCGCCGCCCGTGCCGACATAGTTCCAGGGGTTGTAGTTCAATAGACCCGCGCCGAACTGGCCGGCGGCCGGTAGGTTCAAGCGGAGCTGCTGAGACAGTTGGTTGTTGGAGTTCGGCGTGGTGAGCAACTGGCCGCTCTGATACTGGAGCACCAGGCCGATCTGCCAGTCCTTCACGACGCTGGAGGTCAGCTTGGTCAACACACCGTCGTGCTTCCCAAAGCCCGGCGTGGTGTAGGTGCCAGAGATAACAGTCTTGAGCGGCGGCACCAGCTGGTTCAGCTGCTTGTTGATGTCGCGGTTGAACGGATCCGTCACCTGCGGCCGGCCGGCGAGGAAGAAGTCCGTATCCGAACTGGCGCCCAGTACCATCGCGTGCGCGTAGGTGATGTTGGCGTTCATGTCGATGCCGTTGGAGTAGCGCTTGGTGGCCTGAAACTGCAGGGAGTCATACCAAGTGTTTCCACGGTTCGGGCCCAGGTAGGAATTCACCGTGGTCCACTGCGGAACCGGGCGAAGTGCTTGGCCTACGGTCTGGGTGCCCGGGAAGCCGACGTAGGGAATCGTGATGCCGCGCGCGGCGGCCGCCGCGTTGTTTCCGATGTTCTGGTTGATCAGCGCGCGGTCCGTGGAGTTGCTGATGTCCAGTCCGTAACGGGCCAGTTGCCCGCCACCAAGGCTGTTGGTGGCCATCGTGTCGAGCAGTGGAGAATAGAACCACGCGCCGCGGTTGCCCACATAGTTGAGTTCGAGGATCAGGTTGTGTGCGAGCTGATGCTGCAGGCCGACGCTCCACTGGGCGATGCGGGCCGGCCGAGAACTCGGGTGATACAGCATGGAGGGCGATACGGGAGTGAGTAAATTGCCGTTGCGGATCGGCAGGCGACCTGGATCGAAGATCGGCCACACCACCTCTGTGTTGCCGTACGGGTTGCCCTTATAGAAGGTGTTGCCCCCCTGCAGTCCGAGGTTCAGTGGTGTGATTCCATAGCCTGGCGCGTTGATCGTATAACTGTCGCCGACGGTGATCGTGGTGTTTGCGGGCGTTTGCACCACGTTATAGTTCACGCCGAAGCCAGCCCGGAATACAGTATTCTCGCGGATCTGGTACGACGCGCTCAGGCGCGGTCCGAAGGCGAACGGGTAGTTTGAGGACAGTCTGCAGCCGCAGGAGGCTTCATAGGCGACCGCACCCTTCAGTCCCACCGTGGGATTGAGGGTGGAAAACGAGGCCGATCCCATGCGCCCGTATTGCTCGCGCAGGTAGGTCTGGAAGTCGTAGCGCAGGCCATAGTTGATGGTCAGCTTGCGGGTGACTTTCCAAGCGTCTTGGGCATAGAAGGCGAACGCATGGCCGCCTAGTCGAGTGAAGGTTGGCTGGCCAATATCCAGTGTGTTCGGTGTACCCAACAGGAAGCTGGCGTAGGCGAAGCCGGTTGGGTTCGTAAGGTTCAGCGTCTGGCCGTTTTCCCACGGATTGCCAGACTGGGCGGACGCAAATGTGAACAGGCCGTTCGCGCGCACCCGGCTATGGGTGGGGTAGCCCTGAATTGTCAGATCTCCACCGAACTTGAAGGTATGGTTATTCTTGACCCAGGTCAAATTCAAGTTGGCAGTCGGCTTCTGTTCCCACGTGGTGACGTCCGCGCTGGCGCCGATGCCGGGGCTGAATCCGCCAGCGCCGCCGTTGATCCCCCCGATTGCCGGAAAAATGTCTGCGGCCGGGAACGCATTGATCGCGCCCGCTCCGGGTAGGCCGATCTTGGCCTGATCGAAGCTGCTGGCCCGGCTGGGTTCACGCTGGTGAAAGTAGCCGAGGCCGACGTGCAGCATCAGAGTGGGGGCCAGCACCTTGTCCATGTTCAGGCGGACTGTGTTGTTGTGATAGGCGTTGGCCGTGGCCGCCGTCCAAGGAAAGTCAGTGGCCAGGAAGCCGTTGTTGTTGGGGGTGTTGGTGATGGTCTGACCCCAGTAGACGGACAGGCGCAGCGTCGCGCCCAGATTGTGGTCCAGCTTGATGGAAGGGATGCTGGTATGGCGCCAGTTGTCGAACGCCGGAACATTGCAGTTACTGGTGAGGTTCGCGTTGGTGGGGGCAGGGAACAGGTCCTGGATGTTTTTGGCCACGCGGTCGATGCTGGTCAGGGGAATTTGCTGGCTTGCGAACAAGCTTCGGGTGGGAAGGCCGTTGACCACACGGTAGCTACTGGGGTCATAGATCCCGCCATTGATGATGGGGTTGCCGGCGACGTCCACGGCAGTCACGCCGTTCTGCGTGATGGGCTGACGGAAATCGCAATTGCCGGTGGCGGTGTTGAAGTTGCTGCAGCCGGCGGAGCTGAAATTTCCTTGGCGATAGGCCGCTGTGGGCACCGTGGCGAGGCCGGTAGCGGTCTGCTGGGTCTCCCGGAACTGTTCAAAATTGAAAAAGAAGAATGATTTATTGCGGCCGTCGTATAGCTTCGGCAGGACGATCGGTCCTCCGAGTGTGAATCCGTAGTCGTTGCGGCGCTGGCGGTTCTTAATATGTTCTCCGGAACGATAGGCGAAGCGGGCACCTGCGTCGGCATAGTCCGTATTCGGCGTGCCCGCATGGAGGGCTTCGTTAACGAAGTAGTCGTAGAAGGTGCCGTGAAGAGTATTGGTGCCGGACTTCATCGTGTAATTGATGGCCGCGCCGCCCGCCTTGCCGAATTCAGGGGCGAAGTTGGAGGTCTGGACGGTCATGGCCTCGATTGCATCGACCCCGGGCTGGGCGCGATCCGAGTTCACGCCGCGCCACAAGGTGGGCGTTGCGTCCTGTCCTTCGATCATCCAGGTCTGGCTGTTGGCCGGGAGTCCGTTGACGGTAAGCGTCAGAAATAGGTTCTGAGGGCCAGCGGGATTGAATTGGACCCCTGGCAGCACAGTTGCCAGGGCCAGCGGGCTGCGGGTATTTCCCAGACCGACGGCCGCTCCTAGCTGGAGAACCGGGAGTTGGCTGGCGGTCTGCGAGGTGACTCGATAGGAGATGTCTCCGCCCTCCGTTTTGAGAAGAGGCGCTGTGTCGGTCACCGTGATGACGTCGGATACAGGGCCAATCTGGAGCTGTACATCTCGACGGGTGGCGACCCCTTCGATGACAGGAACGCCGGTCTGCACATGCTTCTTGAAGCTGGCGGCTACGACGGAGATTTCGTAGGTGCCGGCGGGCAGGGTCACTGAGAAATTACCGGTTGCAGAGGTTCCGGAGGTCACGATTGTGCCCGTCTCTGCATTGCGAATTTCAACAGTAGCGTTGGGAACGACAGCGGCTCCCTGATCCAGGACAGATCCGGTAATGGATCCTTGATTTGCCTGCGCGAAGATAGCCCCGGACGCAATGAACAAGATAGTCATGGCCTTCAAAAAAGAAAGGCACCTCAATTGCATCAGATTGCCCCTGTGAATAAATACATTAGTGAATAAATACACGAATCCCGAAAAGTGTATCGACATTTGGCGTATTTCACAAGTTGTGAGGAGGTTTCCGGCTTTAAGTTTGCGCGAGAAAGGGCACGCACCTCAAACGGGTGAGCAGCGGGGTGTCGTGCGGTCGAGTTGTTTGGCGCCTACCGGTGTCTGCCGTGCAGGTTCGACGGTCGATAGGCGGTTGTGCGGGGCGTACGTTGAATGAACGAGCGCCACACGCGGACGATCCACTTCCACATAGACGTGACCTCTCGTTGCGGACAGTATCACAGGTCGCGGTGGGAATCACGGGGGTATAAGATGTTACCCATGCGTCGACTCCTGGTTGGCTTGGTCTTGGCTTGCGCGGTGTGGGGGCAGCAGGTAGATTTCACAAAGCAAGAAATTGAAACGGTGAAGATCACCGACTCCTTGTATGTGCTGATGGGTGGGCCGGCGCAGGGGAATGTGTTGGCGTCGGTGGGGCCTGATGGAATCTTTCTGGTCGATTCGATGTATGCGCAGATGCATGACAAGTTGCTGGCGGCGATCCGGAAGTTGAGCGCGGCTCCGATCCGCTACATTGTCAACACGCATCTGCACGGCGATCATACGGCCGGTAATGAAGCCTTCGCGAAGTTAGGCGCGGTGGTGATCTCGCACGACAACATGCGGCAGCGCATGTTGGACGCCAAGGTCGACGGGTTGCCGAAGCAGACCTACGGTTCTACGCTGACGCTGCAGTTCAACGGGGATGAGATCTATATCTACCATCCCGCTCCGGCGCACACCGATGGGGACTCAATCATCTTCTTCAAGAAGGCGAACGTGATGCATGTGGGCGATGTGCCCGCGTCGCTGCGGTATCCGAACATTGGCGTGGCCGAAGGCGGCACCGTGGACGGCATGATCGCTGCGGGCAACCAAGTGATGCAGATCGCAAATGCCCAAACGAAGATCATCCCTGGACACTTGGGACCGGTGATCGGGTTCGACGAGATTCGTCAACAGCTCACGATGTTCGCTGCGATACGCGAGCGAGTGATGACGTCGATTCGCGAAGGCAAGACGCTGGAGCAGGTGGTTGCGGCCAAGATCACCAAGGACTTCGATCCGGGGCGCCTGGGTGGTGCGATTACGCCGGATCGTTTTGTGACATTGGTGTACACGGACTTGTCGCGTAAGAAATAGGATTTGCCCCAGCTGTGTCAGGTTTTGACCTGTATCGAAATTATTGATTGGCGCTTCCGGAGAAGTGCGCGTATTCTGAAGGTGTAGAGCAAGACCGTTGCTCGCTTCAGTTGCCCCCGACAGGCTTCCTTCGTTTCTAATCTTTCCCCGCCGACAAGATTCGTTTAACAACAACTCTAACTGCGCCTGCGTGCGCGTTCGAAAGGGATATTTCCATGAAAAAGACCATGATTTTTGCCGCGATGATGACCTTCGGTTTGCTGGCTCACGCCGAGACCGTGACGGTGTCCGTGAAGACGGCGACCGCGGTGTTGCCCGCTGGCGATTACACGATTTCGACGGTTCCTGGCAGCACCTCCGTGCTGATGGTGGAGACCGCCGGTAAGAAAACGTTCAAGTTCGGCCGCCTCGTGAAGGCAGTCGATAGCGGTAAGGTGACGCTGGAACTGACGGGCACTGCTCCGAAGGCTCCTGTGGTCACGGCCGGTCTGATCAAGTGTCACGGCCGGTCTGATCAAGTAAGGACAAATGCAACCCGCTGGTGGCCCGATTCGCCGGGCCATTGGCGGGTTTCGTGTTTCTAAGTTGAGTTAGAGGCCGTGCCTTATCGACCGAGGAGGGCGTCGGCCAGCTGATTGACCGCGAACTCTTCGGTGCTGCGGCTAGCTTCGCTCTTGGGCAGCGAGGCGAGTTCCAAGTGCACCAGTTCATGGACGATGGTGAACTCCATGTCATCGAGCATGGCGGCTTCG
>CANIIC010000208.1 GCA_947467395.1 Bryobacterales bacterium | reverse complement strand
TCTTCAACAAAGGCCAGACCGAAGTTGCGCGCGTCTCCGCCGAACAGCAGCGCGTCCAGGCCCGACGAGAGTTGCTGATCCAGCAGGTGAATGCCGCCGTCGCCGGAGCCTACGAGGTCTACATGGCCCGCTTGGATGCTCTCCGCACCTTCGAGCGCGAGACCGGAGCTATCGGTGCCGAACTCCTGGAAACCGCGCGCGTCGGCTACGAAGAGGGCGAGGTCGGGATTCTGCAAGTGCTCGACGCGCTGCGCCTCGATCGCCAGACCGCCCTCCGCCGCCTCGAACTGGAAGCATCCGTCAAAGACATCGAAATCGAACTCTCCCGCTCGGCGGGATTTGAGGTAACCCAATGAAGCGATTGACTGTATTCGCCCTGACCCTGTGTTTGGCAGGCTGTGCCACCGCTCCTGTTCCGGAGCCTAAACCCGCCGCCGAGAAACCCGAACGTCGCACCGAGAGCACCACCTTCTGGTCTGATCGCACCGAACTCTTCATGGAGTTCCCCGAACTGGTGCAAGGCCAGGACAGCCGTTTCGCGATTCACTTCACCGGCCTCAGCGACTTCAAGGCGCTGGCCGCCGGACGCTGTGAAGTGCGCGTCAAATACGAAGACGGCGGCGAAGACAAGTTCAGCACCGACGCCCCGTCCAAACCCGGTATCTTCGGCGTCACAGTGAAGCCGACCCACACAGGCAAGGCCACACTCGAAATTCAACTCACCTCGGTCAAGGTGTCCGACCTTCACGTTCTGAAAGACGTCACCGTCTACGCAACGCTGGCCGAAGCGCCCACCGGGGAAGAACCCGCCACCGAAGAAACCATGCCGTTCCTCAAAGAACAGCAATGGGCCCTCGACTTCGGAACCAGCCTGGCGCAGACCGGCACAGTGAAGGAGAGCATGACTGTTCCCGCCGAGGTGACGGCGCGTTCCGGCGGACAAGCCCAAGTCGTCGCCCCTTTGGGTGGACGCCTCACGGGCGACAACTTCCCCGTCCTGGGAACTCGGGTATCGCAAGGCCAAGTGCTGGCTTCCGTGATCCCGCCCACCTCCGTCCCGAACGATCGCGCCGGCCTCGATCTGGCCAAAGCCGAAGCCGAAACCGCACTCGATTACGCCCGCAAAGATCGTACCCGCGCCGAACGCCTCGTGACCGCCGGCGCTGCTCCCCGCAAACGCCAGGACGAAGCCCAGACCGCCGAAGCGCTAGCCGAAGCCCGCCTGCGCGCGGCCGACGAACGCATCCGGCAATTCGAATCCTCCCGATCCTCCGAAGGCTCCGCGGGATCTCCGGCCTTCGCCTTGCGCGCCCCCATCACCGGTACCGTCGTCGAAACCTCCGCCGCTCCCGGAACTACGCTCAAAGGCGGCGAATCGTTATTCCAGATCGTCGACACCAGCCGCGTCTACGTCTCCGCCATCGTGCCCGAAGCCGATTACCCCAAAGCCCGCAGCCTGAGCGGCGCGGAAATTGAAGTCCCCGGCATGGACCGACCCATCCCCGCAGGCCGCCTGATCACCATCGGCAAGATCGTCGATGCCCCCAGCCGCACCTTCCCCGTCGTGTACGAGTTCAACAACGACGCAGGCCGCATCGCCATCAATCAGACCGTCACCGCGCGACTCTTCTTCTCCGGCTCGCGTCAGGCCGTACTCGTCCCCGAATCCGCCCTCGTCGATGACGGCGGCCGACCCGTGGTCTTCATCCAACGCGAAGGCGAAGCCTTTGTTCGCCGCCCCGTCACCGTCGGTTACCGCCAGTCCGGCATGGCCGAAATCGTTACCGGCCTCCAAGCCGGCGACCGAATCGTAACCAAGGGCGCCTACCTGATTCGACTCTCGGCATTGTCTTCGCAGATCCCTGCGCATGGACACGTCCACTAGGAACATCCCATGCTCGACGCACTCATTCACGCATCTCTCAAGAACCGGGTACTGGTTCTGTTCCTCGCCGCAGCCTTGCTACTCGGTGGAGCCTACACGGCACTGCGCATGCCCCTCGACGTCTTACCCGACCTCACCGCGCCCACCGTCGTCGTCCTCATCGAAGCTCCCGGCATGGTTCCCACCGAAATGGAAGCCCTCGCCACGTTCCCCATCGAAGCCTCCATGAACGGAGCCGCCGGCGTTCGCCGCGTTCGATCCGCTACCGCCGTCGGCGTCGCCATCATCTGGGTCGAATTCGATTGGGGCCAGGACATCCTCCGCGCGCGCCAAATCGTGACCGAGAAACTCGCGCTCGCTGCTCCGAACCTGCCGCCCAACGTCGAGCCGCCCTATCTCGCTCCTGTCTCTTCCGTCATGGGGGAGATCCTGTTCCTCTCTCTCGAGTCCGATCGCCACTCTCCTCTCGATCTGCGGACCACCGCGGAGACCGTAATCCGTCGCCGCCTCCTCGCCGTACCCGGCGTGTCGCAAGTCATCGCCACCGGCGGCGAACAAAAACAATTTCAAGTCCAGGTGGACCCTCGCTGGCTGCGGGAATACAACGTCTCCATGCGCGACGTAGAAACCGCGCTGACCGAGGCCAACCAGAACTCCTCCGCTGGCTTCCGCGTCTCCGGCGGACAGGAATACCTGGTCCAAGGCGTCGGTCGTGTCCACAACGCAGACGAAATCGGCGCAGTAGTGGTCGCCGCTCGCGAGGGCCGCCCCATCCTGGTTCGCGATATCGCCACGGTGAAGATCGGAGCCGCCATCAAACGCGGCGAAGGTTCGCATAACGGCCAACCCGCCGTCGTGATCGGAATTCAAAAGCAGCCCGGCACCAATACGCTGGAACTCACCGCCGCCGTCGACGCCACTCTTGAAGACCTTCAGCGAACCCTGCCGGCTGGCATGAAGCTGAATCGCAACCTGTTCCGAAGTGCGGATTTCATTGAGCGCGCGCTCGAAAACCTCACGCGCTCCCTGCGCGATGGAGCCATCCTGGTCGCCATCATCGTTGTCCTGTTCCTGCTCAACGGACGAGCCGCACTCATCACCTTGCTCGCCTTGCCGCTCTCCGTCGTTTCCGCCGTGTTGGCCATGAGTTGGTTCGGCTTCACCATCAACAGCATGACCCTCGGCGGTCTCGCCATCGCCATCGGCGAATTGGTCGACGACGCGATCATCGACGTCGAAAACGTCATCCGCAGGCTCCGCGAGAATGCCGCGAAACCCGAAGCGGAACGTCACAGCTCTCTGCACATCGTCTACGATGCCTCGCGTGAAATTCGCGGCTCCGTCGTCTTCGCCACCATCATCGTCGTGCTCGTGTTTTTGCCCCTGTTCGCGTTAACCAGCGTCGAAGGCCGCCTACTCCGACCTTTGGGCTTCGCCTATATCACCAGCCTCCTGGCATCGCTGGTGGTCGCACTGACCGTCACCCCCGTCCTCTGCTACTACTTGCTCCCACAGGCGAAGTCGATCCTCCGTGGCCGCGAACCGTGGCTCACCAGAACACTCAAAGCCCTCTACGCTCCCGTCCTGCGCCTCAGTCTCAGGGCTCCATTGGTCATCGTCCTGCTCGCTTTGGGGATGGTGGTGTTTGCCGGAGTTCGCTTGGCCGGCATGGGCCGGGCGTTTCTCCCGGAGTTCAATGAAGGCTCACTCACGGTCGGCGCCGTCACCATTCCAGGGACCAGCCTGGCCGAATCCGACTCCCTCGGCGCCTCACTCGAACGCCTCCTACTGTCCATTCCGGAAGTGGTTTCCACTTCGCGCCGCACCGGTCGTTCTGAACTGGACGAACACGTCCAGGGCGTAGAAGCGGCCGAGCTGGACGTCCGCCTGGAGATGAAAGGCCGCCCCAAGGAAGCCGTACTCGAAGAGATTCGCGAGAAAACCACGTTGATGCCGGGCATGAATGTCACCGTCGGCCAACCCATCTCGCACCGCATCGACCACATGCTGTCCGGCGTGCGCGCCAATGTAGCCGTGAAGATCTTCGGCGATGATCTGATGATGCTGCGGGCGCTCGCCAAGCAGACGCAGCAAGCCATGACCGGGATTCCAGGGGTAGTCGATCTCTCCACAGAGCAACAGACCGACATCCCCACTCTCCGCGTCAACGTCGATGCGGCCGCCGCGGCCCGGCTCGGATTGCGCAGTGGCGAAGCGGCCGAAGCGATCCAAACTGCCTACGTAGGCAAGGAGGTCAGCCGCGTGCTCGACGGGCAGGTGAGCTTCCCGTTGGTCGTCCGCTATGGCGGGGAGGACGAGCGCTCGCCCGAAGCCATTCGAGAGACGCTTCTCGATACACCCAGCGGCGTGCGCGTCCCGGTCCGCGCCATCGCGGAAATACGCGAAGATCGCGGACCAAACTTCATCATGCGCGAGAACGTGCAGCGCCGCATCATCGTCCAATGCAACATCGCGGGCCGTGATCTCGGCGGAACCGTTGAGGAGATCCAGAAACGTGTCGGTGAAGCCGTGAAACTGCCCCAAGGCTATCGCATCGAATACGGGGGCCAGTTTGACGCTGAGAGGGAAGCGACCCGCATGCTTCTAATCCTGGGCTCACTGTCCATCTTGGCAATGGTTTTCCTGCTCGCCACTGTGTTCCGCTCCATGACCGACGCCATGATCATCCTGCTGAATCTCCCCCTCGCTCTCGTAGGGGGTGTTGTAGGCGTCCAACTGGGCGGCGGAGTCTTGTCCGTCGCCTCCATCATTGGCTTCATTACCCTCTTCGGTATCGCCACGCGCAACGGCATCATGCTCATCTCGCATGTTCGGCACCTGCTTCACCACGAAGGCATCATCGATCCCAGGGAAGCCGTGCTCCAGGGGGCTCAAGAAAGAGTTGTGCCCATCCTGATGACCGCCATGGCCGCGGGGCTGGCATTGATCCCCATTGCAATAGGCAAAGGCGAACCAGGCAGCGAAATCCAGGCCCCCATGGCGTTTGTCATTCTCTTCGGCTTGATAAGCTCTACAATGCTCAACATGATCGTTGTCCCAGCTGCTTGGGTCGCAGTCCACCGGCACAGCGAAAAAACGCGCTAGAACGGGGCCTGAAACTTTTTCTGAAAAAACTTTGTCAGTTTGTTGACAGTCCCAGAACCGGTTGCTAATCTAGTTTTGTGCTTGAAACGAACCGCCCCGAAGAAAGCGTAAACGAAAGAAAACGCTGAAGAAACGGGGCCCCTCCTGAAGAGGTGCTTCCCCCCGGAGGTAACGAAGGGTGAGAAGCAGGCGGAGACGCGGTAACGAAAAAAAGTTACTAAAACCTCTTGCGCAGCGGACCAAGGTTTGATAGATTAGTTGAGCGGCACTAAGTGAGACGGTAACAGAGTCTCCGAGATCAGAAGCTTACGAAGCCTGATCGGTGCATAGCAGGGTAGGGCAGTAGCAAAGCCTCTGAAGAAGTTCTTTCAGATCCCCTCAAGTCCCCGGAAGGGGCCCAGCTGTCGGTGAACGACAGTAACAGTCCGCAAGGGCGAAATTTTTGGGTTGGGATGTTTCCGGTTGTAAGGAGCTCCTGTCCTGAACGGCTTTCGAGGCCGGCAAAGCAGAATCCTTCGCAAGATAGATTTTGTGGCGCGCAGATCTTTGAAAATCTGGTTAGACGTTATTCGAAACGAAAGTTTCGGATACATGAAGTAATCGTCAGTTGCTTGAGTTTAAGATCAAAGCGATCTAAAACATCGGTGACGACCGGCTTAGGCTGGTTGTCCCAAACGGTTCAAACGAGAGTTTGATCCCGGCTCAGAATCAACGCTGGCGGCGCGCTTAACACATGCAAGTCGCACGAGAAAGGGAGCAATCCTGAGTAAAGTGGCGTACGGGTGAGTAACACGTGGATTATCTACCTTTTAGTGGGGAATACCTCTGGGAAACTGGAGACAATACCGCATAAGCTCGAAAGAGGAAAGCAGCAATGCGCTGAAAGAGGAGTCCGCGGCAGATTAGCTAGATGGCGAGGTAATGGCTCACCATGGCGAAGATCTGTAGCCGGCCTGAGAGGGCTCACGGCCACACTGGCACTGAAACACGGGCCAGACTCCTACGGGAGGCAGCAGTGGGGAATCTTGCACAATGGGGGAAACCCTGATGCAGCGACGCCGCGTGAGTGATGAAGCCCTTCGGGGTGTAAAGCTCTTTCGACAGGAACGATAATGACGGTACCTGAAGAAGAAGCTGCGGCTAACTACGTGCCAGCAGCCGCGGTAATACGTAGGCAGCAAGCGTTGTTCGGA
>CANIIC010000207.1 GCA_947467395.1 Bryobacterales bacterium | reverse complement strand
GAAACCACGAAGTGCGGCATGTCGCCGTTGATCGAGCCAGCCAGTTCAATGAAGCGCGCTTCAAAGCCAGCTTGCTTCGATTTCCACGATAGATAGAACGGATCGATCGGGATGCAATGACCACCCAGGCCGGGGCCGGGGTAAAACGCCATGAAGCCGAACGGCTTGGTGGCCGCGGCGTCGATCACTTCCCAAACATTGATGTTCATGCGATCACACATGCGCGCGATCTCATTCACCATGCCGATGTTGATCATGCGGAAGGTGTTTTCGAGCAGTTTCACCATCTCCGCAACGCGCGTGGAACCGACCGGAACCACCGTATCGAGCGCTTGGCCGTAGAACAACGCGCCCAGTTCCGTACACGCCGGCGTAATGCCGCCGACCACTTTCGGGATGTTCTTGGTTTGGAACTTCACGTTGCCCGGATCGACGCGTTCCGGCGAGAAGCACATAAAGAAGTCTTCCCCGACTTTGAGGCCGCCCTTTTCGAACATCGGCAGCATCAGTTCATCGGTTGTACCTGGATACGTGGTCGATTCGAGAATCACCAGGATGCCGGGATGGAAGTGCTTTGCCAGAGACTCGCAGGACTTCACGATGAAGCTCATGTCCGGCTCTTTACTCTTGCCGAGCGGCGTCGGTACGCAGATGTTGATGGTGTCGAGTTGCTCAACAACCCTGAAATCCGTGGTGGCCTTGATCAGGCCCTTTTCCCACAGCGGCTTCAAGACTGACGTCGGGATGTCCTGAATGTAGGATTCGCCACGGTTGATCATGTCGACCTTACGTTGATCGAGATCGATGCCCGTCACCGCAAACCCGGCTTCTGCGAACTCCACCACCAGCGGGAGTCCGACGTAACCCAGGCCCACCACGCCCACCTGTGCCTGATGCGACTTGATTTTCTGCGCTAACTTCTCGGAATGTTGGCTCATAGTACCGACTTGTCCCTATCGTAAAAAAACTCACCGCGTACACAAATCTCTGCAGGTCCTGCCAGCAACAAATCATCACGTTGCTGCTCAATATCCAGCGGGCCGGCGGGCGTCAGGATACGAACCGGACTGGTCACCAGACCCCGAGCCAATGCTGCCGCAGCAGCGCCCGTGGACCCGGTGCCGGAACTCATGGTCTCCCCTGCACCACGCTCGAAAAAGCGTACGTCAAGAGTATGATCGTCCGTAACCTTCACAAACGATACATTTGTTCGGTTGGGAAAATGCGGGTGTCGCTCCAAACGCGCGCCGAGCGTCCGCCAATCGAAATCGAAGTCCTGCACCAGAACAGCTAACTGCGGGTTCCCGACATTCAGAATGACGGAGTCCCGGCCTTCCACCACAGTGGAGTGCAGATCCTCAATCACCGCCCGTCCCATGTTCATTTGAAAGGAAAAAACGTTCCCGCGACGCTCCAGGACGCGGATCGATTTGGGGCCCGCCCCGGTGGCGATGATCACGTTCGGACCCGGCGCCCGCCCCTCGGCCAGCACCAAGGCCGCGGCACAGCGGGTCCCATTGCCGGAAATTTCACTTCGACTACCGTCAGAATTCCACAATTCGATAGCCGCATCGGCCCCGGTCGCAGGATCCAAAATGATCCAGCCGTCGGCCCCGACGCCGACATTTCTCTGGCAAATCGCGACCGCCAGCTCGGCCGAGCTACCCGCATTCGCAGGGATCTGGTCACGCCAAGTCAGAAGAAAATCGTTTCGCGCACCATGCGCTTTGACAAATGGAATGTTCACGTCAAGAACGGCGGTAAATCAGCACCGCCGGTGCTCCTTTCACTTCAATGCGTTTCACCAGACGGTACGCGTCGCCCAGTTGCTGCATTCGTTGATCCACCGCGTCGCCTTCAATCGCCAGCGCCCACTCTTCGGACGCGATCGCCGTGGTCCGGTCCAGCGCCGCTTCCCACGCCGCGCGATTGTCCTGATACACCGTCTCACGCAACGGGATGCCGGCTTGCCGCAATACGCCGCTCAAATCCCCGAAAAAGAAGATAAGTCCCGCGCCGGGGCGATAATTCTCCCGCAGATACGCGGCCGCTTCCGGCATCCGCTGCCGCCGGAGTTCGCTGCCCAGCCGAGCTTCTTCCCAGGATATCGAAACCGGCAATCGCAACCCACCGAACGTGACCCCCAGCATCAGCACGAACGCCGCGGCGCTGCGTGCCTTGTCCGGGAGAATCGCTACAAGGGCCGCGCCCGCGAATGCCGCGAACGGCAGCAGTGCCAACGCATAACGCGTGTTGTAGGGCGTGTAAGGCTCCAATTCCGGCACGAACACAGGAGTTCCGCCGGAGCGAATGCTCCACACGTAGAACACTCCCGGCAGCAGCAGGAACACCAAGGGCCAGAACGCGCGCTTGTACAGCGCCACCAGCGCGCCACAGGCCGCAACGATCAGCAGCGGCAAGCCCAGAACATGCTCCACCGCCGCTTCGTAATATTCTGCTGCCAAGCGCCAATGCCCGGCCGCAGGCTGGACCATTCCCGCACCCATCTGCCGCGCCAGGATCGCCTGCGCCGAATACGGGCCTCGATAGAAGGCCAGCGGATCTCCGTAATAAAACTGGTTGTGAGCGACCCAGGCTACAGGCGCGAGGCCTGCCAGAACGGTGAATACAAAGGCGTGCTGTTTGTTCTTCGCGACGATCCAAAGATACAGCGTCACAAAGGGGATCAGGAACCAACCCTCGTAACGAGTCAGTGATGCAGCGTTCGAAGCGGCAGCCACCGCCAACAGCGCCAACATCGATTGCTGATCGCGATACCACAGCGTGGCCAGCAGCAGCGCGGCCAAGGCAGCGGCCATGATCGGCTCCGTCATCGGAGTCGACGCCAGATACAGCATCGTCGGGTTCGTCGCAAACAACAGCGCCGCGGCAACTCCAGCGTGTGCCGATGCGAACGCCCGACCGGCGAGTGAGTACAACAGGGCTCCAGCCAAAGCGAAGCACAACACCGAAGGGATCACGCCAGCCAGACCATTCACCCACAGCGCGTCGCTATACGCGAACGGGGCGAAGATCAGGTGCGGCAGGGGCAGCCACACAGTGCCGATCTGCGATCCGCCCGGAGTTCGGGAGTCCAGAATACGGCGCGCGATGTTGAGGTGCGCTTCGGCGTCCCCGAAGTAGTAGGAATACCCGCGCGACCACATGGACCACGCGGCGATGGCTCCGTAGGCGGCCAGCAGCAGAAACGCGCTGACCGCCCCGCGGATGTCGGAAGGGCGAGCCTTAGAAGCTCGTGAACTGGCGGAATTCTTCAAAGCGGGCATCGATCTCGGCGCGTTTCAAGGTGCGGAAACGCTCGACGCCAAAGCGTTCACAACAGAAGCTTCCCATCACTGAACCGTAGATCACCGCACGGCTCAATTCGTGTCGATCAATTTTGCCTTCGATGTCGAAACCCTGCTGTGCCAGGTAACCAATGAAGCCACCCGCGAAGCAGTCGCCCGCTCCAGTGGGATCGAACACATTTTCCAGAATGTAGCCCGGAACAATGAAGTACGAATCCTTGCGGAACAGGCAGGCTCCAAATTCGCCACGCTTGATCACAACGGTGTGCGGACCCATTGCCAGAATCTTGGCAGCGGCCTTCTTCAGGTTGGTTTCGCCCGACAGCATGCGCGCTTCGCCGTCGTTGATCAACAGGAAGTCCCAGTCGCGGATCGTCGCCAGCAGCTCTTCACGGAAATCGGAAATCCAGAAGTTCATCGTGTCGCCGCCAGCCAGCTTCACGTTCTTCATCTGCTGGCGCACCATGCGCTGCAGACGCGGCTGAATGTTGCCCAGCAGCAAATACTTGGATTCCAGGTAGCTGGCGGGCAGTTTCGGCTCGAAATCGGCGAAGACGTTCAGATCCGTGACCAGCGTCTCGCGGTCGTTCATGTCGGGCGTGTACTTGCCTTGCCAGAAGAATGTCTTGCCGGGGACGCGTTCCAGTCCTTCGGTATCCACACCATGACCGGTCAACAGATCATGGTCTTCCTGGGCGAAATCGTCACCAACCACACCGACGATGCCGACTTTGGTGAAATAACTGGAAGCAAGCGAGATGTAAGTCGCCGCACCACCCAACATACGGTCCACTTTGCCGTGCGGGGTTTCGACGCCGTCATAGGCGACCGAGCCGATTACGATAAGAGACATTGTTCGATTGTAACGAATCGCTAAGATGGTGTTGAACTGAAAGACGCTTTTGAACTGACCCGAGCCTCGTGCCCTACCTGATCCTCAGCGATATTCACGGAAATCTGGAAGCCTTGGACGCCGTATTGACGGACGCCGAAGGCCACTACGACTGCATCCTCTGTTTAGGGGACGTGGTCGGCTATGGCGCGGATCCGAACCCGATCACCGAGTGGGTCAGCCAGGAAGCCACGGCCGTGGTGCGCGGCAATCACGATCGCGCTTGCTCCGGCGAGGAGAGCCTCGCTCTGTTCAACGCGGCGGCCCGAGCCTCCGCCATGTGGACGCGCCGAACATTGACGGATCCGAATCGCCTCTATCTTCAACAGTTGCAACGCGGTCCGCTGCGCATTGAGGAGCCGCTGGGCAGCTTCATGCTGGTCCACGGTTCACCGGTCGACGAAGATCAGTACCTTACTGAAGCCGAAGAAGCCCGGCTGCTACTCAGTCGGATCACGGAGCGCGTCACCTTCTTTGGCCACACCCACCTTCAAGGCGGCTTCCTACTCGGCACCCAAGGCGTTCACCGGATTCAGCCCTGGCGCGTGCTCCAGATTGAGCCCGACTACCACTATCTGGTCAACCCCGGTTCGGTGGGCCAGCCCCGCGATGGCGACTCGCGCGCAGCCTACGCCGTTTTCGACATGGAGCACCAAACCGTGGAATTCCGGCGTGTGGAATACGACATCTCCGGTGCGGCCAACAAGATCCGCTCCGCTGGACTGCCAGAAGTACTGGCAACACGCCTGTACGATGGCGTGTAACGGCAGCCGCTCAACTCCCGTAAACTAGGGAGAGCATGTCACCACAAGATGGCTCAAGACCTTCGGGGATGCCCAAGGTTGTTGTCGCCACAACCGTAGCTCTCTCCTTTATTAGTTTCTGGCGCGGAGCCGCCATCGTTCTCAGCGACTTGGCATCCTCGGCGTTTTACGCCGGCGGTGAGGCCGAAGCAGCCATCGGACAAGCTGCACCATGGTTCGTCCTTGGTGTCATGTTGTTCAGCTTCGCAGTACGAGCCGTCTACCTGGAAAGCTGTAGTATGTACGTCCGCGGCGGCGTGTACGTCGTGGTGCGCGAAAGCATGGGCCCGGTCATGGCCAAGCTATCGGTTTCCGCACTCGTCTTCGACTACATATTGACAGGCCCGATCAGCGCCGTCAGCGCGGGGCAATACTTAGGCTCCCTCATCAACGAACTCGCGGATAAGTTCGATCCCTCGTATCACATCAACGTCGACACGTTCTCCGCAGGGCTCGCCGTCATCGTCACCATTTATTTCTGGTATCAAAATCTCAAGGGCGTGCATGAATCCAGCGGCAAGGCGCTGCGGATTATGCAGATCACCACGGTCATGGTGGTCATCATCCTGGTCTGGGCTCCCCTCACGCTGCTGATTCGTGGCAATGCCGAACTCCCGCCGGCGCCCATCCCGGCCAACATCCATTTCTCTCCGGAAGCTCAAGGCTGGCTAGCAGGCACGGATTGGCTGAGAATTCCGTTCGTCATACTGATTGCGGCATTCGGCCACTCGCTGCTCTCGATGAGCGGGTTTGAAACGCTGGCGCAGGTCTACCGCGAAATCGCTTCGCCGAAGCTGAAGAACCTCAAGACCGCTTCCTACATCGTCTGCGGCTACGCAGTGGTTTGTACCGGACTCATCACATTATTGGCCTCCATGCTGATCCCGGACGGGGAACGTCCGATGTACTTCAGCAACCTCATCGGTGGCCTGACGAATCATTTGGCCGGCCCCGAGCCCATGAAGCTCGCCTTCCACGGTTTCGTCGTTGTCGTTGGCTTCCTGATTCTGTCAGGAGCTGTGAACACCTCCATCATCGGTGCCAACGGTGTTCTGAACCGCGTCGCCGAAGACGGGGTTCTGCTGCCCTGGTTCCGTCACCCGCACGAAAAATGGGGCACCACGCACCGCATGGTGAACCTGATCGCGATCCTGCAGATTGCCACTGTTCTGTACTCGAACGGCAACAT
>CANIIC010000206.1 GCA_947467395.1 Bryobacterales bacterium | reverse complement strand
GGATGGAAGCGCTGCTCCGCGGTCTTGCGCGCGGCGATTTCGACGGGATCTTCGTCCGTCACCCAGCCCGTATCGACGGCGTTCATGTGGATGCCGTCCTGGTGAAAGTCGGCCGCTGCGGTGCGCGTCATCATGTTCAGCGCGGCCTTGGCCATGTTCGTGTGCGGATGGCGAGTGGTCTTAAAGCGGCGGTAGAACTGACCCTCGACGGCCGACACGTTGACGATGTGTTTGTCGCGCTCCGGCGTCTTCATCATCAGCGGTTTCAGTCGCGCGTTCAACACGTAAGGCGCAATGGCGTTGATGAGTTGCACTTCGAGGAGCTCCACCGTGGACACTTCGTCCATCAGTAGACGCCACGAATTACGGCCACGCAGGTCGATTTGTTGCAGATCCTGATCCAGCGCGCCTTCGGGGAACAGGTGCTTCTGGTCCAGGAACTCTTCCGGCAGCAGCGCGACTTGCGACAGTTCCGCCGCGTGCGTCATCCCGGGAGCTTCGCGATTCACGCGCCGCACGATGCCTTCGTCGGCACCCAGCAATTTGCGGGCAGGCTCCGACAACAGGCGCCGTGCTTCCTGCTCCCCTTCCAGCATGTGCGCGTAGAACTCAGGTGGGCGACGCACTGTCTGGCAGGCGTTGTTGATGATGAAGTCCAGGCGATCGCGAGTGGTGAGGATTTCCTGGCAGAAGGCTTCGACGCTCGGGGTATGGCGCAGGTCCAGGCCGTAGATCTTCAGCCGATGGGCCCACTGTTCAAAATCAGGTTCCTTCGAGTAACGCTGCGCGGAGTCCTGCGGGAAGCGCGTGGTCACGATGACATCCGCACCGCAGCGCAGCAGTTTCAATCCAGCCTGATAGCCGATCTTCACGCGCGCGCCGGTGATCAGCGCGGTGCGGCCACGCAGGTCTGCGAGCTCAGTGCGTTTGAAGAAGTTGAAGTCGGCGCACTCCAGACACATCTGATCGTAGAAGTGATGGACAAGTGTGAACTTCTTCTTGCAGACGTAACAGTGCAATGGCTCGGAACGTTCTTCGGGCTCTTCGTCCGAACCGATCGCGCGATGGATGTCCTGCGGCTCGAAGGTTTCGGGCGGGAAGATGTTCGGCGTGGTGAACACAGGACGGCGACGCAGCTGCCGAATGCCGGTTTCGTGCAGAACGTCATCGATCTTCTCGACGCGCTGCTTGGCCGCCTTCTTCAGTCGCTCACGACGCACTTCCGGGTCGGGATGGAAGGCCTGGGCGATCGCCTTGTGCAGACGCGCGCGTTCGGCATCCGGAAGACCCTTCAGGAGTGTGTGGTCCGCGGCGACGCGTTCCAGGAATTCAGCGGTGGAGCGCAGGCGCTCTAGAAATTCAGGCTCTCGATCCATGAAAAAACTACAAGTGGCAGGACGACAAGCCGCGCTTTTCGAGGTACTGCTGATGATACTCTTCCGCGGGCCAGAACTCGGGAGCAGGCGTAATCTCAGTCACGATGGGTCGCGCGAAATACTTCTGCGCGGCTTCGCGGGACCGAATGGCCTCGGCTTCCTGCTCTGGCGAATGGTAGAAAATCACCGACCGGTACTGCGAGCCCCAATCCGGACCTTGCCGGTTGAGCGTTGTCGGGTCGTGGTTCGCCCAGAACACTTCCAATAAATCATGGTAGCGGATCACTTGCGGATCAAAGGTGACTTCGACGACTTCCGCGTGACCCGTGGTGTCCGTGCAGACCTGTTTATAGGTGGGTTCAGAAACAGCACCGCCGGCGTAGCCCACTTGCGTGGAGCGGACGCCGGCGAGTGCTCGAAACGTTGCTTCCACTCCCCAGAAACAGCCTGCGCCAAACGTGGCTTTTTCGAGAGCGGAGTCCATGCTTCTAGTTTACGGGTTGGCCGATGTAGCCCGGCGGCTTGATGCGACCTTCAATCAGACCCTTATTGTTCTCTTCGCACGAATATTCCTGGATCTTCCAGTCCGTGCGCAGCGTGAACACCTTCTTGATGGTCCAAGGCTTGGTGTACATCACGGGATCGTCGACGGTGACCTCGTAATCGATGTGCCCGGCATCGGTACGCACGAACTTCTCGGTCAACACCATCTTGTTGCTGTGCGGATGACCGTTGGTATCCAGCTTGGTCAGACCGTTGAAGTTCTTCGTGACCACGACCAGCGTGTCGCCCTCCCAGTGAGCAATGGAATCGCCGTACCAGGTGGGGACCTTCTTGGGATCGTGCTGTAGCGTCGCGTCGATCGGCATGGTCTTAAACCAGCTGTTCTGTTCGTAGAGGAACGTCAGCGTGTTTTCGGTCTGCACGATCTGCACCGGGTCCGGACCATTCATGGAGCGGTTATGCCCGAACGGGAGGCAGGAACCCGTGTAGTCGCCATTTTCCGCGTCGTATGTATCGAATTCCTTCTTGCCTAGCGGCGTGTACGGCAGTGGACCGCCATACGGCTGCTCAAGGTTCTGATGGAATGGACGCTGCCAGACACCGTTGAAATCGGGCTTGCCCCACGCCAGCTTGGGAGCGGGACCTTGGGGAGGCTGATAGGCAGGAGGGCCGCCTTTGCCCTTACCCTTGGGGGCGCCACCCTTGCCGCCTTTGGCCTCGCCGCCACCAGCCGGAGGTTGGGCTACGAGAAACGCGGCCGAAATCAGCGAGACGGCAAGCGCGAACAGGAACTGTTTCTTCATGGAACGATCAATCTCCTTCGCGGGCGCCTATTGGCGCAACAGCGTGTTGCCTTCGGCGTCCGTGATCACGCGAGTGCTGCAGGTTTTGGCGTCTTTCTTCGCCATCAGACCATCGATGTAGAGTTCATCGCCAATCTTGATGGAATCCTGATTGAAGCCCGCGCGGGTCATCGCGTTCGGCGAACCCAGTTCGCACTGCCACTTCTCGGTCTTTCCATCCGCGCCTTTGACGTCGAGGTAGACCCACGCGTGCGGATTGCGCCAATCCAGCTTGGTCAGCTTCCCATTCAATTTGATGGGTTTCTTAGAATCGAATTCTGCGGCCAGGGAGTGATGGGCCCACGCAGAGGTGGCCGCCCCGATCCCCAAGGCCAAAACAAGAAGACGTTGCTTCATATAAGTGCTCCTTCCAACCCCGGCCAACAGAGGCCGGACCTGTCCACGATCCTCGTATACTTCATCATGATTGAAGGCTGTATGCAAGGGTCGGTCGGCAGGGGTCCCGAGGCCGGAAGGGCCGCTATACTCGACGGAGAGTATGACTTCCACCATCCTTCCCCACCCCCAGTTTGACCTAGTCGTGGAGCGCGTGATTGACCTGTCGCCAGAACAGGTCTGGGCGGCCTGGACGCAACCGGAGCTACTGAAACAGTGGTTCTGCCCCGCTCCCTGGACGGTCCCCGAGTGCGACCTCAACGTCCGCCCGGGTGGCGTCTTCCGCGCCGTGATGCGAGGCCCGGAGGGTCAGGAATTTGACAGTTCCGGCTGCTATCTCGAAGTGGTGCCGAATCGCCGGCTGGTCTGGACCGACACGATGCTGCCAGGGTTCCGCCCTGCGGGCATGGGGATCATGACCGCCGTGATTACGATGGAACCGGAAGGGTCCGGAACGCGCTACACCGCCCGGGCGATGCACGCCGACGAAAAGCGCGCGCAGCAGCACGCGCTGATGGGCTTCGAGCAGGGTTGGGGCAAGGCGCTGGACCAGATGGTCGCGTTGATGAAGAGCCTGTAACCAGGCTCCTGTGAACCCGGCTAGGGCTCGCGTATAATCAACGCTAGCCATGAAAGCCAAAATCTTCGCTGCTCTCACCGCTGCGGCCCTGCTGCCCGCGGTGTACTTGCTGGCCCAGTCGCGTACATTTGTTCCCGTCACGGAGGAGATGCTCAAGAATCCGAGCCCCAATGACTGGTTGATGTACAACCGCACCTACGATTCGCAGCGCTTCTCGCCGTTGAAACAGATCAACAAGTCGAACGTCGGCGATCTGCGCATGGTGTGGTCGCGCCAACAGACCGCCGGTACGCAGGAAGGCATCCCGCTGGTGCACAACGGGGTCATGTATCTGCAGGTTCCGGGCGCTACTGTGCAGGCACTGGATGCCACCAACGGCAACGTGATCTGGGAATATGTGCGGCCAGGCCTGAACGCGGGACAGAAGACCGGCGCCAAGGCGAAGACCATCGCCATGGGTCAGGACATGGTGTACTGGACCGCGCCGGATGCCGTGGTCGCGCTGGATGCGCGTACGGGCGAAATTCGCTGGGAAGCCAAGACGGATGCTCGCGGACAATCGCAGGGCGCGGTGATGGCCGGCGACAAAGTCATCTCCGGCGGCACGTGTCCGAACGCAGCCAGCTGCTACATCTCAGCGCACGACGCCAAGACCGGCAAGTTGCTGTGGAAGTTCTACACCGCGGCGCGCACTGGCGAACCCGGCGGCGACACTTGGGGCGACACGCCCGATGAGAAGCGCACGGCTAGCACCTGGGGCCTGCCCGGCACCTACGATCCCGCCACGAATTCCATCATCTGGAGCGTCGCCAACCCGACGCCCAACACGCGCGCGGAACGCCACGGCGGCCAGTATCAGAAACTGGGCGGCGCGGCCCCCATGGATCTGTTCAGCAACTCGACCATCTCCATCGACGCGAACACTGGCAAGTTGAAGTGGTACTACCAGCATCTGCCGGGCGACGATTGGGACGAAGACTGGACCAATGACCGCACGTTGGTCTCCACCGCGATGAACCCGACTCCCACGACGGCAAAGTGGTTCAACAAGAAGCTCAAAGCAGGCGAGCGCCGCGATGTGGTTCTCGCGACCGGCGAGTCAGGCGGCGTCTTCGCGCTCGACAAGAACACGGGCGAATTCCTGTGGGCCAACCCCTGGCCGTACGACGTCCCGAACTTCTTCATCAAGGACATCGACGAGAAGGGCTTAGTACACTTGAACGAAGAGCTGCTGTTCACGGGCCCGAATCAGGATCGCATCGTGTGCTTCTTCAACACGCGCAGCTACTGGTCGCAAGGCTACAGCCCCACGACGAATTCCCTGTATGTTCCTTTCGTGGACACCTGCAACGCCGGGCACACAAAGGAACTGAACACTCGCTCCGCGCATGATGGCGTGGTGCGCGAAGGATCCAAGCGCGAAGAGTTCTCCGGCATCTCGAAAATTAACGCCGCCACTGGCAAAATCGATCACATCTATAAAGGTCCCGCCCCGATCAACGGGGCGATGCTGCTGACGGCGGGCGATCTGCTGTTCTTCGGCGATCTCGACCGTCACTTCCGCGCTTTGGACGCCGAAAGCGGCAAGGTCCTGTGGGATCAGATCGTCGGCGGACCGATCGCCAACAGCACCCTCACCTACTCGGTGAACGGCCAGCAATATGTCGCCGTGCTAACCGGTGACGGCCTGCTGACCGGCAGCGTGGAACGTTACGCTCCTGGCGTGAACCCGCCGAAGGGCGCGAACGCGCTTTATGTGTTCGCTCTGCCGAAGAAGTAACATGCAGCGCCTGTTGATTCTCCTGTTGCTGGCCGTCTCTCTGATCGCGCAGACGGCCCAGCAACGGGTCTACATCGTGACCCACGTCGACCTCATGCCACCCACCGCGGAAGATGGGCGCAAACTGATCACGCAGTTCATCGCCGAGGCGATGAAAGATCCGGGCGCGGTTCGCTATGAGGCACTGGTCGAACCCAGCCGTTTGAATCACGTCACGCTCGTTTCCGTGTGGGCCTCCCGCGAGCAGTTCGAGAAGCATCTCGCGCTGCCGCACACGCGCCAGTTCCGCGAGAAGCTCCAGCCGTTGCTCGGTGGACCGCTCGATGAGCGCCTGCACGTCCAGTTTCCATGAATCGTTCCGTCCTCTTCGCTCCCCTGCTGTTTCTTGCCGCTTGCAGCACGCCGCAGGCTCCACCCGCGTCCGCAGCACCCTCTGGCATTGACTCGTCCAAGCTCATCGATCTCAGCTACACCTTCGATGAGAAGACCGTCTACTGGCCGAACGCCGAAGGCTTCCGCCACCGCAAGGACAGCTGGACGAAGACGGCCGGCGGCTACTGGTACGCAGCGGGCGAGTTCACGTCCGCCGAACATGGCGGCACGCATCTCGATGCTCCCGTGCACTTCAGCGAAGGCAAGCTGACGCTGGATCAGATCCCCGTGGCGAGGCTGGTCGCGCCCGCGTTCGTGATCGACGTCAGCGCGAAGGCCGCAAAGGACACGGACTATCGCGTCACCGTGGAAGACATCGCGCTCTGGGAAAAGGCACATACGAACATCCCGGAAAACTC
>CANIIC010000205.1 GCA_947467395.1 Bryobacterales bacterium | reverse complement strand
TCGCGACCGCTTCCCAGCCCGAAATCCCCGGCCCCGCAGTCTTTTCCTTGATGATCACGTGCGCCGTCGCCGCCAGGAAGCTGCGTTGCACGGTGCTGCGGAATCCGTTCGTAATCGCCAGCGCGATCACCAGAGCCATCACTCCCGCCGCGACGCCAACCACGGAGATGACCGAGATCACAGAGATCATCACCTGCTTGCGCTTGGCGCGCAGATAGCGGCGGGCGATGAAAAGTTCGAACATTTGAAGAGGAGACCGGAATCAGGAGTTGGGAGTCAGAATCGCCTTCGTGTACGAGTCCAGCATTTTACTCACTTCCGTAAGAGTGCCCAACAGCGACTCTCCGTTTCGACTGTAGCCCAAATCGCGAGCCAGAATCAGGTAGTATCGGCACTCCTCGATGGAGCCCTGCGCGATGTTCAGCATCCGAGCCTTGTCCGCGCGCCCTCGCCGCCGAAACCCCTCGGCAATATTGGCTGGCACGGAAATCGCGGATCTCCGGAGCTGCGACGTCAGCCCGTACAACTCAGTTCGAGGAAATTGCCCCGACTCCTCATACACACCGAGGACGAATGCGTGGGCTTTCTGCCAGACGATCAAGTCCTCAAACGTCCGAGCGGCCACACGGACCATTCTGTCTCCTGACTCCAGCCTTCTAACTTCTCTTACTTCAGCTTCTCCGCAATGCCGATTTCGCCCTCACTGCGCAGCAGCGGGAACAAAATGACGTCGCGGATCGACTTCGAGTCCGTCAGGATCATGGTCAGGCGATCGATACCGATACCTTCGCCACCGGTCGGCGGCATGCCGTAGCTCATCGCGCGCAGGTAGTCCTCGTCCATCTGGTGCGCTTCTTCGTCACCGGCGGCCTGGCGAGCCAGTTGCATCTCGAAGCGGCGGCACTGCTCCATGGGATCGTTCAACTCGGTGTACGCGTTGCCGATCTCCATGCCTGCGGCGTAGATTTCGAAACGTTCGGTGAAACCGGGATCCTCGGGGCACTGCTTCGAAAGCGGCGAAACTTCCACCGGGTAGTTGTAGATGATGGTCGGCTGGATCAGCGTCGGTTCCACCTTCGCTTCGAAGGCGTGTACCAACGCGTCGCCGCGCAGAGTCATGTCGCCAACAGCTTCCTGCATCGACATGCGCTTCATGTTGCCGAAGTCGAGCTCCTGGCCCTGATACGTCACTACAGCTGAACCCGTGGCGTCGATCGCGGTCTGCTTCAGCAGTTCCACGGTGAAGTCCATCAAGCCGCGATAGTCGGTGTAGGCCTGATAAAACTCCAGCATCGTGAACTCCGGATTGTGATGCGTGGAGATGCCTTCGTTGCGGAAATTGCGATTGATCTCGTAGACGCGCTCCAAACCACCTACAATCAGGCGTTTCAGATACAGTTCTGGCGCGATACGCAGGTACAGATCCATATCGAGCGTGTTGTGATGAGTGACAAATGGGCGAGCCGTGGCGCCGCCATAGACGGACTGCATCATCGGCGTTTCCACTTCCACAAAGCCACGCGATTCCAGCTGCCGGCGAATGGACGACACAATCTTCGCGCGCGTCAAGAACACTTTCTGCGATTCTGCGTTCGCGATCAGATCCAGATAACGCTGGCGATAGCGGACTTCCACGTCTTCCAGGCCATGGAACTTCTCCGGCATGGTCATCAGGATCTTGGAGAGGAACGTGATCTGTTCGGCGTGTACCGACAACTCACCCGTGCGCGTGCGGAAGACGTAGCCGTCGATGCCGACGATGTCGCCCAGATCCAGCAGCTCATACAACTTGTAGTCGCGCTCGGAAATCGCGTCTTTCTTGACGTAAACCTGCAGGCGCTCACCGTTCTGCATCAGATGCATGAACCCGGCTTTCCCCATGCGGCGAACAGTGTGGATGCGGCCAGCGATGCGAACACGCGGCTCCTGGCCGGGGTTCGCGGTCAATTCCTCGGCTGTTTTGGGGCTGTATTCCGCCAGAATCTGCGCATTCGTGTGCGTGAAGTCAAACCGCTGCCCGTAGGCGCGGAACCCCAGCGCTTCGATTTGCGCGATACGTTCGCGCCGTTGGCGAAATAAATCGTCTTCCATGGACATAGATGAAGTATACGAACTTAGGTGAGGCTAGCGACGCACGATCACTTCGCGCAAGTGGTCCCGGGTCAGGAAAAATTTCACAGAGTGGTAGTTCTGGAACAGCTTCTCCAAGGCGCGATTATTGAAGGGCTGGGCCGGTTTCCGCATCCCGCGGGGCAACATTCCGATGGTCCGGTGATCCGCAATGCGATACGCGTAAGAAGGAACCAACTGCGCATGTTCATCGGCGTTGAACAGGGCCAGCATACAACTGCCCGGCCGCAACATGTGCCACAAATGATCCACCACGGAGGTCAGCAGAGGAGCAGAAAGGTACTGCAAGGAATCCCACAACAGAGCTCCATCGAAGTGCTGGTCCGGGAAGTTGAGAGCCCTTTCCATAAAATCCTGCACTTTGAGTGGATTCAACTGATTCTCGAAGAAGTCTCCGTCACCGAAGCACTCATCCATTTGGACCAGTAAATCGTCGGAGTACAGGCGATGGCCATAGTTCGTGACGAACATGACCGTCGCCTGATTTGCTCCGGCTAGATCCAGAATGTTCATGCCCGCGCGCTCTTCGAGCGACGCGCAGAACTGATCCAGCCCATTGCTGTTGCGAGTCTGCAATGCGCTGGGTCCCTCTCAGTTGTTAGCGGCTGCCTTCGGAACCTGCGGCCGCAGCGGTCGCGGGCTTCGGGGTAGCGACAGCTTGAGGCTTTGCGGCCGGAGCAGCGGCAGGAGTGCGGATGATGTCGATATTGCCCTTGAAATAGGCGCCATCTTCGATCACGATGCGCGCGGTGCGGATATCGCCGATCAGTTTCGCATCCTTGCGGATGTCGATCTTGTCGGACGCTTCCACATTGCCGTTCACGCTGCCGATGACGCAGATCTCGCGAGCCTTGATGGTCGCCATCACCTTGCCGTTCGGACCCACGGTCAAACGATGTTCCTGCAATTCGACGGTGCCTTCGACTTCGCCGTCGATAGTCAGGTCTTCGCGGCTGAAGATCTGGCCCTTCACGATCACGGACTTCCCGAGAACGGCGACACCGCCACGGGCGGTCGTCTCGGCTGGCGTATCTTGCCCAAACGGGCGGGGGGTCATCGTGGACATGGGGATTCCTTCCTTCGCGGGTTCCGATGTTCTGGGTGGAGCCGATACAGGCTTTGTTACAGGTTGTTCTTCATCTTTACGGCGGTTCCACATGGACATACGGGACGCCTCCTTCCGTGAGTGTCTTACAATCCTACTACGGCAGGTGCGGAGCCGGAAGTGGAATACGCTACGAAACCGACACGAGGCGGATCCAGGACCGGCCCGAATCCCCTCTGGCAATTCGTACGCGTTTTGTAGTACCCTGGAAGTTCTGTCGCTGTCCCCAAACGGAGACAGTGCCCAGTTTCAGGAATTAAAGGACTCCCTATGTACGCAGTCATCGAAACCGGCGGCAAGCAATATCGTGTCGCGCCCGGTCAATCTGTCCAAGTAGAAACTCTCCCCGGCGACGTGGGAGCCCAGGTGGAATTTAACCGCGTTCTGGCCATCATGGATGGCGAAAGCGTGAAGGCAGGTTCGGCCGTCAGCAGCGCGAAGGTGCTGGGCACGATCAAGGCCCAGGATCGCGGCGAAAAGACGCTGGTGTTCAAGTTCAAGCGCAAGAAGCAGTACAAGCGCACGATCGGCCACCGCCAGAATTTCACCAAGGTGGAGGTTAGCGAGATCCTCGCGTAGTCTGTCATGGCACACAAAAAAGGTTTAGGCAGTTCTAAAAACGGGCGCGACTCTAACGCGCAACGGCTGGGTGTGAAGGCGTTCGGCGGCCAGTTTGTCTCCGGCGGTTCGATCATCGTTCGTCAGCGCGGCACGCGTATCAAGCCGGGTCTGAACGTCGGCCTCGGTAAAGACGACACCCTGTTCGCGAAAATCACCGGCACCGTGGAGTTCCGTGATCGCGGCCAGATGGGCAAGTACGTCAGCATCGTCGCTGCCGAGTAGTTTTCTTCTCAACGCGCGTAGTGCGCGAGCAAACGCGTGTTCATAGACGAAGTCATAATTTACGTAAAGGCCGGCGATGGCGGCAACGGTATTCTTGCGTTTCGACGTGAGAAGTTCGTGCCCAAAGGCGGTCCCAGCGGTGGCGACGGTGGTCGCGGCGGCGACGTCGTGATGGTCGCCACCAAGTCGTACAACACCCTCCTTCATCTTCGCTACAACCCTGAACATAAAGCAGATCGGGGTCGTCACGGCGAAGGCAGCAACAAAAAAGGCCGCGATGGGCACTCCATCGAAGTCGGCGTTCCCGTGGGAACTGCTGTCTACGACGCTGCGACCGGGGACTTGGTCCACGATTTTGTAGTCGCGGGGGACCATTTCGTGATCGCTCGCGGCGGGCGCGGCGGACGCGGTAACGCTCGTTTCACGTCTCCTACCCATCAAGCTCCTACCGAACACGAAGACGGCAAGCCCGGTGAAGAGCGTCGTCTCCAGCTGGAATTGAAGCTGCTGGCCGACGTAGGCTTGGTCGGCTTCCCCAACGCCGGAAAATCTACTTTGATTTCTGTGATTTCGGCCGCACGGCCGAAGATCGCCGACTACCCGTTCACCACGCTGGAACCGAACCTGGGCGTGGTCAGCGCCGAAGGCGACCGCTTCCGCAGTTATGTTGTCGCGGACATCCCCGGCCTGATCGAAGGTGCCAGCGAGGGCCACGGCCTGGGAATTCAGTTCCTGCGCCACGTAGAACGGACCCGACTGCTAGTTCATCTGGTGGACGTTTCCGAATTTTCTGGCCGGAAGCCGATTGACGACTTCAAGATCGTCATGAAGGAACTGGCCAACTTCTCCGAAGAACTTTCGAAGAAGCCGATGTTCGTCGTCGCCACCAAGACCGACGCCGCTCAGGACCCCAAGCGCCTGAAGAGCCTGAAGGATCTGGCCAAGCGCAGAGGTCTGCCTTTCTTCCAAATCTCCAGCGTCACTGGAGAAGGAATCGGCGAGCTCAAGCGCGCGATGGCGGAACAGGTACTCCCGCCGGCAGACGTTCCTCATTGGGAATTATGATCGACGCCAGGACGTAGGCGATCAACCCCGTTCCCAAGCTGAAGAATAGTCCGATTACAGCCAGGACGCGAATTAGCGTCACATCCACGTCCATATAGTTCGCGAAACCCACGCAGACGCCAGCAAAACGGCGACCTTGCCACGGGCGCTCCAAGCGGCGCGCATACGAACGATCGTAGCGAGCAGACCCGGTCGCGGTTGGCTTCCCGCAGCCTGAACAAAAATTCGGCTCCGGTTCGCCGAGTTGAATTCCACAGTGCGTACAGAACATGACGGGTCTCCTGTCTCTGTCTTACGGAGCACACAGGCGAAAAGTTCCGGCTATCACTTGGCGCTGGGATCGCCGGTCGGCGGGGGCGCGAGGTCGGCGGTGGCCGGAGGACCCAGGAGCTCCGTCAGGATCGGCCTGAGAGCATCCGCCCACACCTGGTAGCCCGGAAGCGCCGGGTGTAGATTGTCCGCGTTCATCATCCCAGGCAGCAGCTTCCCGTTTGCATCCGCCAACTTGGCGTTCACGTTCAGATAGCGGACAGAGCGTCCGTCGGCCATCGCCGCCAGGTTTGCGTTGATCCGGTCGATCACTGGCAAGGCGGCCGTGTTGTCGTTGCGGGGGAAGATGGCGGTCGCCACGATCGTCGCCGACGGAGCCTTCGCTCGCAGCGTTCGGAGCAGCGCTGCCAGGCCGTGCGTGACGTCTTCCACCTTGGAATCTTCAGAACCTGCCGGAATCACGTTACCGATGTTGTTGGTCCCGGCCAGCAACACGATCACCTTGGGATTCACGCCATCGAGTTCGCCATTTTCGAGACGCCACAGGATGTTTTCGATCCGGTCGGCACCCCAGCCGAAATCGGCCGCATTCCAGCCGAAGAAGTTGGCGCGCCAATGTTCGAGGAACGCCGGGTAGTCCGTAGCTCCCCAGCGGCGTGTGATCGAGTCGCCTTCAAAGTAGACATCGATGCGACCCTGCTTCGTTTTTGCGAGCAGCTGCTGATGCGCCAGCATGGAGTTTTCATCCGTGCGCGCGACTCCCGTCTGTGCGGCGCAGAGCGCGCAACCGGCGACGATCCCCAGCAACAGCCGCATCCTACTTCTCCGGAGCGTGCTTCAACATTTTGTCGGCCCACGGGATAAAGTACTTCCAGTTCGG
>CANIIC010000204.1 GCA_947467395.1 Bryobacterales bacterium | reverse complement strand
GGCGCCCCAGTGCCCGGCCATAGGCTTGATCCGTCACTGTACCCGGCTTTGCGCCCAGGAACTCATTTACCCGGGTGCAGTCCAAGGTGATGAACGGGCTGATCCGGTCTTCGATCACTTTGGTGCCAGCCAATTCCTGCCCCGCCACATGAGTTGTATCACTTCCTGGCGCAGACCAAAGACCACAGCAAATCTGGAATCGCGCAGGCTGCGATCACGCCATCCGAGCTGCTGTCCGAACACGTGCGCTTCGACGCGCAGGCCATGGATCGCTTGCGGCCCGCCGTCGATCGCGGATTCTAAGCGACCGGCCGCAGTTCGAAACCGTTCATCTGATACTTGCGTCCGGCTTCGCCTTCCAGCTTGGTGGCGCACCACTGCGCGCCCTGCTGGAGAGACTGAACCGCAGTGGTCCACCACTGGCTGCTGCCTCCGGTCCGGTAGAATTCCGAGCACATCATCAGATGGCGCGACATTCCGGCAGCCAAGCGCGCTTGGTAGTGCGATAACAGCGGCGCGGGATCGCCACCTTTCTGAATCTCCTGCAACACTGCTGCCGCGAGGATGGCTTCGCGAACAGCTTGCGCAGTTCCGTCGCCACACAGCGGATCGAACGCCATGGCCGCGCTGCCGCAGGCCAACCATCCTGGACCGCACAGCGGCCAATACAAGCGCGGGTGGGTGGGAAATGATCCCAGCACGTCTCCTAGTGGACCGATGCGGGGCGCGATGAGACGGCTGGAGAGTATCAATTCTTCCGGCGATGCTCCGACGGCCAGCAGGTACGCGGATTGTTCGGACGCAGGGATGAGGAAGAGCCAACCGGACGGGATCGATTCCACCCAGCAGGCATCGGAGTCGGATCGATCGCGCAGGTCCACGCGAACTGCCGTCGCGCGCCGGATGCCGAAGTTGTGCTCACGACACTCGGCTGGCAATGGCGGTGAGGTCAGCACGAACCAATCGCTGGCGGCCTCTGCGGGAACAGGCTCCACATTCTGCTTCACCGTCGCGAGCAGAAATTGTTCCGAGACTACGACGGCCGGGTGTTCGACCGTCACGGGTTCATACGCATCGCCCCAGGAGACTACGCGACGTCGGATACGATGTGATTCGGCGAGCGCAGGCAGAGGCCCAAAGACATCGCCCATCAGGGTGAGTGCCGCGCCCGTGAGCAGAATCACTGGCACACGCGGACGTTCCGTCGCCTGCCACACGACGCGCACGTCGGATCGATTTAGGAGGTGCGCGCTGCAAGCAGCGGCGATCCCATCGCCCTGTATTCTTACCTGCATAACGCCTCCTGCCTTGCGAGCAAGCCGGTGACGTTGGCGACCGCGAAGCTCACGCCCTGAAGATTCAGTTTGGACGGCAGGCCTTCGATGGGACGCGGATACGGCGACGCATAGTAGATGCCATCGCGGATCTGAAACTGATCGCGCGGACAGTCTTCGTCGGGAGATACGCCGATCACACCGGGCAGTGAGCCGGGTAACATGTCCGCGGCGCTGACCAGAGTCCCCATGCCGCGGAGTGCTTCGAGAAACAGTTCGCGATGCTCCGGATTCGCGGTGCCCAAGCTGAGATTCACCAGATCCATGCGCTGCTCGCGGCACCAATCGAGAGCGCGCAGAATCATCGCCATGTTCGCGGCTAGTCGGCCACTGAACACCTTCACCGAATACAGCTCGGCATCGGGAGCCTTCTCGAGAATCGCAGCGGCCACAGCAGTGCCGTGCCCGAGGCGATCCAGCGGATCCGTACCGAAGCCCGTGGGCGTGATCTCAATCGCGCCCGCGATCTTGCCCACATGGGGATGCGCTTCAAAGACGCCACTATCGATGATCGCGATCTTCATCGGCCCAACGTCACCACCTGATGCGCGATGCTCGCTACGGCGGGGCGATGCGTAATGATGATGGCGGTACGTCCGGCCAGCGCAATCGCGAGTGTTTCTGTGATCAGGCGCTCGTTCTCTTCGTCCAGAGCCGAAGTCGGCTCGTCGAGCACCAGCACTTTGGGATTCGCCACTAATGCTCGCGCGAGTGCGAGCCGCTGGCGTTCGCCAGCGGACAATCCCTGGCCGCGTTCAGCGAGCGTGGTCTGGTAGCCGTCGGGCATCGAGATGATCTTCTGATGAATCGCCGCCGCGCGCGCCGCTTCGATAATTTCTTCGTCCGTCGCATCGGGACGCGCGTAGGCGATGTTGTCGCGAATGGTCGACTGGAACAGGAACGGCGCCTGATCGAGCAACATAACTTGCCGTCGCAGATCCTGAAGACGCAGGCAACGCAGGTCCTGGCCGTCTACCTGAATGTCACCGCTCACCGGATCATAGAAGCGCACAAGTAGGTCAGCGAGCGTAGACTTCCCGATGCCGCTGGGACCCACGATCGCGCAAATAGTGCCGGCCGGGACGTGGAAGGACAGTTTATTGAGGACGGAGTTGCCATCGTAAGCGAAGGTGACATCGCGACAATTCACATCGCCAGGGCCAGCCGATGCGGCCACCGCGAGAGAACTCTCGATAACTTCCGGCTGCGTATCAAACAACTCAAACACTCGCGCCAGAGACACGCCGCCTGAGACCAGGTTGGTGTAGAGACTCATCAGGTTCTGGATCGGTGCGAGCAAGCGGCCGTGATACGCCATGATCGCCACCAGCGATCCCGTGCTCATTTCGCCATCGATCACCAGTTTGCCGCCGTAGAGGAAGATCGACGCTGTGCTGAGCGTGATCAGGGTTCCGGGAACTGCCCCGGCGAGGAACGACGCCATCTGCATACTGAGCAGCGCATCGAGGAAACTTTGGTTCCGCGCGCGGAAGCGTTCGACTTCACGCTTCTCGGCTCCAGCGGTGATGACCACGCGAATCCCCAGCAGCGTTTCGATGAGGAAGCTACCGATATCGGCACCTCGTTCGCGAACTAGTTTCACGCGGCCCACCAGCCGGCTCTGGTAGTAACGCAAGGACCACAAGCTGAACGGCAGCACGATGAGGCTCAACAGAAAGAGCTTGAGATTGAGCGACGCCATGATCGCGGCGGCACCAATCAGGAAGACGACGTTCGAGAGCACGCTCAACAGACTGTCGGCGGCGATTCGCTGGACTTCTGAGATGTCGTTATTGATACGCGAGACAACGTCGCCCAACTTGCTCCGCACCCAGAATCGTGGGGAGAGCATCTGCAAGTGCCGGTACACGGCGACGCGCATGTCGAACAACACGAGCGCGGACACGCGCACGTACTGGTAGCTCGAAAGAATGTTGAGGGCGAAGCTGAAGACGGTCGCTGCCACCATCAACGCACTCACGAAGATCAAGCGGCTCCAGTCGCGCGGGAGCAACGCCTCATCGATGAGCAGCTTCGAGGTGTACGGCTGAACCAGACCGAAAGATGTCGCTGCAACTCCGGTCAACAACACGTAGACAAGGCGCCACCGGTAGGGCACGAGGAACCTTGCGGCCCGTCGATAACCTGCCAGTAGCGCCTTGGTATCGGTCATTCGGTCGCGTCCCTAGGGGACAACAATCATCCCGCCTCCGGTCATATCATTGGCCAGATCCCACACGGCCTCGCGCTTATACGTGACGGCGTCATAGACTTCAATTTCGAAGCTTGCACCGTAGATATAGAGCTTCTTGCCGTCGCTCGACATACCGAAGCTGTAGCGTGACTTGCATGGGAACTCCGCCGTACCAGTCAGCTTGCCCGTCGCGAGCTCGATGCCGTAAAACTCGCAGCGCTTGTTACCGCCGGAGCCGTTGTTGATCGCCGCGTAGCCCCTCTTCTGGTCAGGCGTTACGCGAAGATTTGTCATCGCCACAGGAGCAGGACCGATCGGCTTGAAGTCGAACTTGCGAGTGTTCAGATCGAAGTGCGCCAAGCCGAAGACCTTGTTGTGGACGATGGGATCGGAGAAGTTGAAGATCGTGACACGCTGGCCGGGTTCGCTCAGCATCTCCTGCATGCCGCCGAAGCCCAAGTTCTCCAACGCAGGCCCGTCCGGCTTGGCCAGTTCGATCTTCTCCACTTCCGTGAAGTCCGCCGCGTTCAGAACCGTGATCTGGTTTCCGAACTGATAGAGATATTTCCCATCGGGCGAGATCTCGAAGCCGCCGCCGCGTCCACCCCCGCCGCCACCGGCCGCGTTGGCAGGCGTGTCGAAGGTTTTCGTGATCTTGCCGGTTGCGAGATCGATGATCGAGTACTTTTGTTTCCCGACCTCGAACCGATCGTTCATCTTCGTGATCTCGGTGGTCTGCCCGTACAGGAACTTCCCTGCCGGATCGGGCGTACCCCCGCCGAAGCGGAACGTGTGTGTCGGATCGTTCAAGACAAACTTATTCGTGACCTTGCGGGTCGCAATGTCGATCACCTCCATACCGGCGTGATCGTTCGTCGTGACATAGATCGACTTCTTGTCGTAGGACATGCGCAAGCTGGTTGGCAGGCCTGTCGACAACTTGATCATCTCGACGATCTTGCCTTGGGCTTCGTCGATCACCATCACCTTGTCCGGGTACCCGCCAACAAACAGCAGCCCCGCGTTGGCCGTCACGCTAGCCAGCGCGAGCAGCATCAGAATAAAGAATCGCTTCATAGCAGCAGTCGTCACCTCGTCGATGGAATCTGTCGTGCCTACGAAATTCCTGGTCTATGGGAAGACCAGATCCAAGTTGCGCCAATCCTTCGTGGCTGCCGCACACTTGCTGGCCCAATCCGGGTAGTTATTGAGATGATCGGGAACCTGCGCCGGCCAGAAGCAGGTGACGTAGCAGTCATAAATGTCCCGCTCCACCGGCTGACAAAGACCAGCGGTGCCGCCCGCCGAGTCGACTTCCCAGCCCGGCGAGAACGCCAGGGCGCAACCCATCGGCACGTGCGGACGCTGTTGCGGAGCAGCGCCGTTGCCATTGCCCTGCAGTCCGACGACGTCTTCCTTCATCATGCTGAGTTGCATGTCGATGCGGCGCGCTTTTTTGTTTACGGCGCGGAGATGTTTCATAGTCCCTTCCTTTGTGCGAACGTTTCGAGGAATCCCGGGTTATTAGCGCTGATCGCGCCGAAAATCTGAAGACAGGTATCCGTCCATTCACGGATCCAGTCACAGTAGTGCAAGTTCGGATGGCCAGTATCGCCGTAGCGCACGAACGCTTCGTGATGACACCCACCCGCGCAAAGCGGTCGAGCGAAACACGTCTGGCATTCGTACTTCGCGTTGACGTGCCCTTTGCTCAAGAAACTCTTTTGCTTCTCCCGATCCACACCCGTCGCGATATTGCCCAACGAGTGTTCGTCCGAATCCACAAAGCGATGACAGGGCGCGATATCACCCGAAGGGCCGACGCCCATCAGCCCCAGTCCCGCGCCGCAGGGATGTGATTTGTTCACGCCCTGGTAGAGTTCAGCAATCGTGTCACTCACGTTCGAGAAGCCGTGCATCTCGCCGCGCAGCGCGAATTCCAGATACTCCTTGGCAAGCTCGTTGAACTGCCCCAGTACCCCATGCATGCCCACTTCGCCGATCGTGTACAAGCGATCTTCGGAGGTGGTCACGGGCGCGAAGCCAACTTCGTGGAAGCCCAGTTCTTCTTTCAAGTGCCGATAGATCCGGATGACATCCGTGACACCGTTGGTCAGCGTTACGCGAGCCGTGATCGGACGCGTTTTGTGACCCGCGATCAGCGCCTTCACCTTCGGAGCAACGATGTCATAGCTGCCGCGACCATTAGAGAAGACGCGGAACTTATCCTGGAACTCCGGCGGTCCATCCATGCTGACCGTTACACCGATGTTGTTGTCCGAAAGAAACTCGATGCTCGCCGGGGTAAGCAGCGTCGCGTTCGTCGTCAGACTGAAGTCGATCCCGCGACCCTGCGATTTCGCTTGCTCCGTCGCGTAGGCCACCACCTGTTTCAGCAGCGGGAAGTTCATCAACGTTTCGCCGCCGAAGAAGGTGATGTGGACCGCCTTGCGCCCCTCCGACTGGTTCAACAGGAAGTCCACCGAGGCCTGGGCGGTCTCGATGTCCATGAACTTCTTCTTGCCTTCCGGCGTCGCGACCTTGTCTTCGCCGAATTCGTAGCAGTAGGTGCACGACAGGTTGCATTGATTGGTGAGGTTCATCACCAAGCTCTGCAACGGGAAGTCGGCCGGTGGCTCTTCCAGCTGTTCGTGAACGGGCTCACCCAACACGATCACTCGCGATAGGGCTAGCTCATCGATCAACTCGGTCGCATCTTCCACCGTCAGCCCGCGAGCGGCCAAGCGGTTGGTGAGTTCTTCACGAGTGACTCCGCCGTGTGAGAGTTCGCTCAACACGACCGAGGTCATCTCATCGACTTCGAAAATCGCCCCGGCGGGGACGAGATAGAGGAAGCG
>CANIIC010000203.1 GCA_947467395.1 Bryobacterales bacterium | reverse complement strand
TGATGGCGCAGGAGCAGACGAACGGCATCAACAAGATCGACAGCAAGGACAAGGCGACGCTGAAGTTCCTGCCGTCGGTTGGGCCGGGCGGGATCGGTTTCACGAAGAAGGGCGACGTGATTGTCGTCGAACGTGGCTGCACCGATCCGGGCCTGAAAGAGAAGGTCAACCAGTGTGCGGATAAGCCGGCGGTGGTGCAGTTGACGCCGACGCGGAAGGTCCTGGCGGACAACATGGACGGCAAGGGACTGGGTCGCGTGAACGACCTGGTGGTGAGCAGCACGGGTCACGTGTACTTCACGCAGACCGGGTTGTTCCACATGGACCCGTCGGGCAAAGTGACGCAGGCGGGCGAGAATCTGTTCACGAACGGCGTGATGCTGAGTCCGGATGAGAAGACGCTGTACGTGACGAATCGCGCTTCGGTAGCGGCGTTCGATGTCCAGAAGGACGGATCGCTCAAGAACCAGCGCGAGTTCGGCAAGCTGAAGGCCGGCGGCGACGGGATGGCGATCGATGCCCAGGGCCGGTTGTACGTGACGATGAACGATGGCGTCGAGGTGCTGGATAAGACGGGCAAGAGCCTGGGTCTGATTCCGACGCCGCGCGCGGCGATCACGACGGCGTTCTCGGGCCCGGGAAAGAAGTTCCTGTACGTGGGCACGATGGGCGCGACGATCGGGCCGAACGGAACCGAGTTCGCCACGACTCCGGCGGAGCGCAACACGGCGATGACGGTGTACAAGCTGGAAATGCTGACGCCGGGTTACAAGGGCCGCGCGAAGTAGTCAAACGTATCAATATCGTTGATAAGCAAGGGCTTGACTCCCATTTGGCAGTGTGGTCTTCTCGCATGTGAGGATACCGATGGGACCACGAGCCCTTGCTACGGCTGCGTTTGCCGTGATCGCGCTGTACAGCGTTTCTTCCACGCGGGCCCAACAAAAGGCCACGTCGGGACCGAACACCGCGACCGCGCCTAAGGCACTGCTGGATCGATACTGCGTCGGCTGCCATAGCGATGCGTTGAAGACGGCCGGCCTGACGCTGCAGAATCTGGATCTGTCGAACCCAACGGCGCACGCGGAAACCTGGGAGAAGGTGATCCGGAAATTGCGGGTGGGTTCCATGCCGCCGCAAGGGTTGCCGAGGCCGGATCAGGCACAGCTCGACGGGCTGACGAATTTCCTCGAAACGTCGTTGGATCGTGAGGCTGCGGCTCATCCGAATCCTGGACGGCTGTCCATTCATCGCCTGAATCGGGCGGAATACGCGAATGCGGTGCGGGATCTGCTGGGGCTGGAGATTGATTCCGAGGCTCTGCTGCCGGCGGATGATGAATCGAGCGGCTTCGACAATATCGCGGACGTACTGCGCATGTCGCCGGCGTTGATGGAACGCTACCTTTCGGCGTCGTGGAATTTGAGTCGGGTCGCGGTGGGAAATCCGGGGATCGGGGCGGCGACGCAGGTGTATCGCGTGCGCGGCGACCTTTCGCAGGATCAACACATCGACGGGTTGCCGCTGGGGAGCAAGGGCGGCATTCGCGTGGAGCATAACTTCCCGCTGAACGCCGAATACGCGATGAAGGTGCGCATGTGGCGCAACACGTTCGACCTGATGCGCGGCGTGGAAGATCCGCACGAGATTCAGATCGCGCTGGACGGGGCTCCGATCAAAACGGTGCGCGTGGGCGGTCGTGAAGATTTCATCAAGATGGCCGAGAATCCGGGCGAGTTCGGCGCGGCGCTGGATGAGAAGCTCTCGGTGCGGATTCCGGTGACGGCGGGCGTGCATGAGCTGACCGCGTACACGGTGTTGCGGAGCCGGGCGCAGTTCGAAGAACTGATCAAGCCGTTTGACAGGGCAAATGTCGATGGGTTGGCGGTGACGGGCGATCCTGCGGTGGACCGGTTGACGGTGGAGGGGCCCTTTGCAGCGAAGGGTGTGGGGCCAACGCCATCGCGCGCGAAGATTTTCACGTGTACTCCGGCGAAGGCTCAGGATGAGGCGGCGTGTGCTCGTACGATCGTGGCGTCGCTGGCGAAGCGGGCGTACCGGCGTCCGGTGAACGATGTCGATATGGAGATGCTGCTCAGCTTCTATCAGCGGGGTCGCAATCAAGGCGGCAAGTTCGAATCGGGCATTGAGAGTGTGATTCAGTTGTTGCTGGCGAGTCCGGAATTCCTGGTGCGGTTTGAGGCTGACCCGGACGGCGTGAAGCCGAACACTCCGTATCGCGTGAGTGATCTAGCGTTGGCATCGCGGCTGTCGTTCTTCCTGTGGAGTCGTGGCCCGGATGATGAGTTGATCGATCTGGCGGCCAAGGGCAAACTGCATGAGCCGACGGTGCTGCGGGCGCAGACGGCTCGGATGCTGAAGGATGCGCGGTCGGAGGCGTTGATCGACAATTTCGCGGAACAGTGGTTGTTCCTGCGGAATTTGAAGAACGCAGCTCCGTCGATGGAGTCGTTCCCGGATTTCGATGACAACCTGCGGCAGGCGATGCGGCAGGAAACCCGCCTGTTCTTCGAGAGCATCGTGCGCGAGGATCGCAATGTGCTGGACCTGCTGAACGCGGACTACACGTTCGTGAATGAGCGGCTGGCCAAGCACTACGGACTCACGGGGATTTACGGCAGCCAGTTCCGGCGCGTGCCGGTGACCGATGAAAATCGGCGCGGGTTGCTGGGGCAGGCGAGCATCCTGACGGTGACGTCGTATCCGAATCGGACGTCGGCGGTGCAGCGCGGGAAGTGGATCCTGACGAATATCCTGGGGACACCACCGCAGCCGCCTCCGCCGAATGTTCCGGCATTGAAGGCGAATGAAGAAGGCGTGACGGCAAAGTCACTGCGGGCCAGAATGGAAGAGCATCGCACGAATCCGGTATGCGCGGGTTGTCACAAGGTCATGGACCCGGTGGGTTTCGCGCTGGAGAATTTCGATGGGACGGGGCGTTGGCGCAGTACGGATGATGGGACGAAGATCGACCCTTCGGGCGTTTTGTTCGAAGGCTCGAAGGTAGATGGTCCCGTGGGTCTGCGGCAGATGGTGCTGAAGCGCCCTGAGATTTTCGTGGGCGTGACGACGGAGAAGATGCTGACCTATGCGCTGGGCCGGCCGATTCAGGCGTTCGATATGCCGGCGGTGCGCAAGGTGATGCGCGGCGCGGCGAAGAATAACTACAAGTTCTCTGAACTGGTGGCGGGGATCGTCGAGAGCGTGCCGTTCCAGATGCGATTGAGCGGAGAAGGAGTCCAAGCGAAATGACATACATCACGAAGAAGGCGATTTCGCGGCGCACGATGCTGCGCGCGGCGGGCGTGACGCTGGGGCTTCCTTTGCTGGATTCGATGGTGCCGGCGCAAACGCCGCTCGCGAAGACAGCCGCGTCTCCGAAGGTTCGCATGGGGTTGTGCTTCATTCCGCATGGCGCGGTGATGACAAACTGGACGCCTGCGGAAGTGGGCGCTATGACGAAGATGTCGCGGACGCTAGCTCCGCTGGAACCGTATCGCGATCACGTGACTGTGGTGAGCAACCTGGCGCATAAGATGGCGGCTCCGGGTGGGCCGGGCGACAACGGCGGCGATCACACGCGCTCGCCTGCGGTGTTCCTGAATGGCGTGCATCCAAAGCGCACCGACGGAGCCGATATTCAAGCGGGCGTGACCATCGATCAGATGGCCGCGGCGCAGATCGGGCAGGAAACTCCGTTGCCCTCTCTGGAGCTGGCGACGGAAGATTTCAGCGGGCTGGTGGGTTCGTGCGACGTCGGGTTCAGCTGCACGTACATGAACACGATTTCATGGCGCACGCCGACGACACCGCTGCCGATGGAGATCAACCCTCGTGTGGTGTTCGATCGCATGTTCGGCGATGGCGCGACGGTGGAAGAGCGACTGGCGCGCATTCAGCAGCAGCGCAGTATTTTGGACGCGATCCAAAGCCAGGTCCAGCGCTTGCAGGGCAAGTTGGGCGCGAGCGATCGCACGCGAGTCTCAGAGTATCTGGAGACTGTCCGCGAAATCGAGCGCCGCATTCAGTTGTCGGAGAAGCAGAATAGCAACTCCGCGCTGGCGGTGCCGGGAACGCCGACGGGTATCCCGGATGATCATCAGGAACATTCCAAGTTGATGTTCGATTTGATGGCGATCGCGTTCCAGACCGATATTACGCGGGTTTCGAGCTTCATGATGGCGCGCGAGGTGAGCTACCGCACCTTCCCGATGTTGGGGATTTCCGAAGGCTTCCATCCCGCATCGCATCATCAGAACAATGCCGATCGGTTGGAGAATCTGACCAAGATCAACACGTATCACGTGAGCCTGGTGGCGCATTTGTTGAATCGGTTGAAGTCGACTCCGGATGGCGATGGCACGCTGCTGGATCATTCGATCATTCTGTACGGTAGCGGCATGAGCAACAGCAACGTTCACGATCATTCGCCGTTGCCGGTGTTGGTCGCGGGCGGTGCGGCGGGCAAGCTGAAGGGCGGGCGTCATCTGAAGTACGAGCCGGAGACGCCGATGGCGAATTTGCTGTTGAGCCTCTTGGATAAGGCCGGAATCAAGAAGGAAAGCGTCGGGGATAGCACAGGTCTTTTGGCGGAGTTCTAAAACATGCAACTACGAATCGGAATCGCAGTGGTGCTTGCTGGAGTCGCCTACGGCGCGTCCAATGATGTGGCCAAGTCGGCCGAGCGGCGGGACTTTACCGGGATGCGTGCGCTGATCGAGAAGAAAGCCGACGTCAATGAGAAGCTGGCGGACGGCAGCTCGGCGCTGCTGTATGCGGTGCATTGGAACGATGTGGACGCCGTGCGTGCGCTGATCAAGGCGGGTGCCGATGTGAAGGCGGCGAACCGGCTGGGCGCGACTCCGTTGTCAGAAGCGGCAGCGCTGGGCAGTGCTCCGATCCTCGAGTTGTTGCTGAACGCGGGTGCTGATGCGAAGTCGGCGTCGACGGCGGACGGCGAGACGGTTTTGATGACGGCGGCTCGCGCGGGGAACGTCGCGGCGGTGCGGTTGCTGTTGGATCGCGGCGCGGATGTGAACGCGAAGGAAACCTACAAGGGACAGACAGCGCTGATGTGGGCGGCCGCAGAGCGGCACTCCGATGTGGTGAAGCTGCTGCTCGAGCGTGGTGCCGATTGGCATGCGCAGTCGAACCTACATGAGACGAAGATGCCGAAACTGAGTGCCGCGTCGTCGGTGACGCCGATGGCTCGCGGCGGGCTGACGGCGTTGTCGTTCGCGGCGCGCGAAGGCGATATGCAGACGGCGAAGACTATGTTGGATTTCGGCGTGGATATCAACGTGGTGGATGGTGAGCACACGTCGCCGCTGGTGATCGCGCTGATGAACAAGCAATACACGTTCGCGAAGTTCCTGTTGGATCGCGGGGCGGATCCGAATATTGCGGATACGTTCGGGCGCGGGGGCTTGTTCGCGGCGATCGATATGCGGAACGAGGATTATTCGGCGTTACCGCGGCGGGTGCAGACGGATCCGATGCCGTCGATTGAGATCGTGAAGGCGTTGATCGCCAAGAGCGCAAATCTGAATCAACCGCTAGTGGTGAAGTTGCCGGGACGCAGTGGCATGGATACGGGCGACGCGACGATGGGCGAAGGCTCGACGCCGCTGATGCGTGCCGCTCGCGCGGGCGACAACGAGGTGATCCAGTTGCTGCTGAAGGCCGGTGCCGATGCGACGCTCAAGACCAAGGCGGGCGATACGGCTCTGCTGTTCGCGGCGGGTGTGGGGTATCGCGATAAGAGCACGACGGGCACGGAAGCAGGGGCGCTGGAGTCGCTGAAGACGCTGATCGCGGCGGGGCAGCCGCTGGATCAGACGAATGCTCGGGGAGAGACGGCGTTGCATGGGGCGGCCGGGCGTGGCGCGGACTTGATCGCACAGTTCCTGGTGGATCAGAAGGTCGACTTGAACGCGCGGACGCGGCTGAATCAGACGGCGCTGGATGTCGCGATGGGTAAGGGCAGCTTCGGGTTGCCGGTGCCGCATGACAGCACGGTGGCGTTATTGAAGAAGGCGGGAGCGAAAGAAGGGCAGGATTTGCCGCCTGCACCTGGAATTCGGCGGCCCGCAGAAGCGAAACAGTAGCGGATTCTGACACACTAGAGGGATACCCTCTTATGGCAGAATCGCCCATTACTTCACGCGAAAAAGATTTCGCAACCTGGTACCAAGATGTCGTGCTCGCCGGTGACATGGCTGAGCCGGCCGAGATCGTCAAAGGCTGCATGGTCATCAAGCCCAACGGCTACGCCGTGTGGGAACGGCTGCAGCGCGAGCTCGACGATCGCTTCAAGGCTACCGACCATCAGAATATTTACCTGCCGCTTCTGATTCCGGAGAGCTTCCTGAAGAAGGAAGCGGAACACGTGGAAGGCTTCTCGCCGGAACTCGCAGTGGTGACGCACGCGGGCGGCAAGCAGCTGGAAGAACCGTATGTGATCCGGCCGACT
>CANIIC010000202.1 GCA_947467395.1 Bryobacterales bacterium | reverse complement strand
GATCATTCGCGCCACCTGATCGACACTGCCACCTGTCAGACCTTCACCGAAGTGATCGTGACCGACAAGGCGAATCCCTACGTGCTGGGCACGCGTCTGCGCATCAATCACGGGCTGATTGCCGAAATTGAGATCCTGTGGACCACCACGGGCTACTGGCTGTTCAACGCCGACAACTACCTGAAGTATTCGGCCGCCGAAGATTGGGGCACGATTCCCGCCGCCAAGCGAGACTCGCGCGCGACGCTCGAAGCGGCCGCCAACGCCTACTTGGATGCGTTCCTTGAAGGCAAGGGCGATCTGGTTCCGTGGGGCTACCCGTGCAATCGCACCGAGGGCGGCGCTCACACCGGTAACGGCTCGAAGGAAGACACCTGTCAGGTGGGCGTGCCCGCCGGCGTGAACATCGCGAACCGTCACTTTGTAGTGGATGAAACCATCGGAGCCGTAGTCGCCTTCTGCACCTTCGGCGCTGGCGGTCCCACCAGCAGCGGCTCGGCCGATACCCATCTGTTCCGCATCGAAGGCGGCAAGCTCCGCTTTGTTCACACCTTGACGCACCTGCTGCAGTCGAACTTCCAGGGCAACGCGAAGGGCGTGCCGAATCAAACCAAGGGCAAGCAGTAAGCGAGTCCAATCGAAATGTCGCCGAGGGTAGCCTGTTGTGCAACAGTCCTGATGACGCTGGTGTGCGCTGCGCAGAGTGTTGAGCCAGCGTCGCAGGTCGACGAGCCGTACATCGAGAACACCTTCAAAGCCGGATCGGCGAGATCCCGAAAATGGGATGGCTCGATCCGGAGCGCGGATTCCTGTCGACGCAGAACGCAAACCAGGTGGTGCTCTACGGACCGCTCGGTACCGCCGCGACTGCCAAAAAAGTTCGTGAGATTTCAGGCGCGGAAATCCGCGAGGTGCAGCGCAACCACATCGCGTGTGAGGTCCCGCCAACAGGTCGCCTGACGGCGTTTGATGTCGGTCAGGCGAATGATGCTGATCGAGCCATCTACACCACGAAAAAACTCCCCGGCGAATCGCGCTCCGGTCTGATATCCATCCCACTAAAGGACCCGGATATGGAAGCCGTGAACCGCGTGCTCGGCTGGCCGGAGAGTGGCGCACTCCGCCGGGATGAGGCCATCGGTGTGCGTGCAGGCTCGTTCTTCTATTCCCTGCATAAGCTCTACTCACCCACTACAGGCTTGCTTCGGCAAGAGGCCATTATCTTGCACGGACGGAGTGGGCAGCTGATCGCCCTGGAACTGAAGCGCGGGCTGGACTCCGCAGCGATGTGCGACGGCTGTTGGCATCCTACGTATTTTGAGAGCCGCTTCGAGCACTATCGTCCCCTGAATCTGTTTGAACTGCCTGGGTTCCCGTATCCGGTGCTGCTTCTGGATACGAGCAGCGTCGAAGGACGGGCCTTGTCGTTGGTCACCTTCACGCCCACGGGAATGAAGGCCGAGTTTCGCGTCTACGAATACGTTGTGAACTGCCGCTAGCCGTAACGCCCTATTTGCAGCGCTCCCCAACGACGGGCGCGCGAAAGAAAGTTTGTTAGCGCCCTCATCCCTCCCGATCTTCCGATAGACTTGAGTCTTGCGTATGGCGCTCTCCTCAGGCGACACAGTCGGACCTTACGAAATCCTCGAACCCATCGGCGAAGGCGGCATGGGAGCCGTGTGGAAGGCGCGCGATACCCGCCTGCATCGCATCGTCGCGATCAAGCAGATCAAGGCCGCGCATGGCGCCCGCTTTGAGCAGGAAGCCCGAGCCATCGCCGCGCTGAATCATCCGCACATCTGCCAGATCCACGACATCGGTCCGGACTACCTGGTGCTGGAATACATCGAAGGCTCCCCTCTGCGCGGACCGCGACCTCTCACCGATGCTTTAAGCCTCGCGTCGCAGGTTGCCAGTGCTCTCGAAGCCGCGCACGCCAAGGGCATCCTGCATCGTGACCTCAAACCCGGCAACATTCTGGTGACCGGCAACGGAGCCAAGCTCCTCGATTTCGGTTTGGCGAAGACCACGGGAGACAGCGATGCCACGATGACGATCGGCGTCAGCGGCACTCCTTTATATATGTCTCCGGAGCAGGCCGAGGGGAAGCCGCTTGACGCTCGCTCCGACATCTTCAGCTTCGGCTCGGTGCTCTACGAACTGCTCTCCGGGAAGCGGGCGTTTTCCAGCTTGGCCGCAGTGCTGCGCGACGATCCCGCGCTGCTCGATTCGCCCGCGCGCGACGTGGTGGCGAAGTGCCTCACGAAGCAGCCCGGCGCCCGCTACCAGAGCATGACGGAAGTCCGCGCCGCGCTGGAGCAGGTCGCCGCCAAGCCCGCCCAATCTCTACCGTCCATCGCCGTCCTGCCGTTCGCCAACATGAGCGGCGACAAGGAGCAGGAATACTTCTCCGACGGCTTGGCCGAAGAAATCCTGAACCTGCTCGCGAAGCTCCCCGGGCTGAAAGTGATCGCGCGCACGTCGTCCTTCGCCTTCCGCGGTAAGGAGCAGGACATTCGCGGCATCGCCGAAGCGTTGAGCGTCACCACCATCCTCGAAGGCAGCGTCCGCCGCGCGGGAAACCGCATCCGCGTGACGGCTCAGTTGATCGACGCTCGCGATGGAGCGCACTTGTGGTCCGAACGCTATGACCGCGAACTGACCGACGTCTTCGCGGTGCAGGACGAAGTGGCCGCGGCTATCTCCGAAGCGTTGCAACTGAAGCTGGCCCCGAAGCCCGCGGCCGAACGCTACAAGCCCAACCTTCCCGCCTACGAAGCGTATCTGAAGGGCCGTCATCTGAATAACAAGTTGACGCCGGACTCGCTGCAGCGCGCCAAGGAGTTTCTGCAGCAGGCGATCTCACTCGACCCCAACTTCGCCGCGCCCTACAGTCTGCTGGGGCGCCTCTACGTTTCCCTGGTCGTTTATGGCGCTCCTGCTTCCACGTTGATGCCAGAACTCGAGATACTCGCGAAGAAGGCGTTGGAACTGGATCCCTCCTCGGCGGAAGCGGCGAGTTGTTTGGCGATGAAGGCGTTCCTGTACGACTACGATTGGGACGCGGCGGAGCGCTGGTTCGCGCGGGCGCTTGCCCGGCAGCCTATCCCCGCAATGACGTGCTGCGACTTCGTGCTCTACACAGGTGCCTTGGGGCGTGGGGCGGAAGCCGAGCCTTTTATCCGTGCTGCGGTGGACGCGGACCCGTTGATGGTATTAAACCGGCTCCATCTTGCGCTTCTGCTGGAGATGATGGGCAGAGCGAAAGAGGCGGAACACGAGTACCGGCACATCCTGGAATTGGATGAGAATTACAGCATGGCACTGGCTGGACTGGGTCGCGTATTGCTTGCTACGGGAGAGATTTCCGAAGCGACCCGGTTGTACGAGAAACTCCACGCGATTGCGCCGCGTGGCTTCGTAACTGGGATGCGTGCGGGGTTGCTGGCTCGATCCGGAAATCGTGAGCGGGCTGAGAGACTGCTGGCAGAAGTAGGATCGCCGGAGACGGCCGCCTACGTCGCGGCCCGGAGTTTTTTTCACATGACTCTGGGAGAGACGGAAGCGGCCGCGGAATGTTGGGACAAACTGATCGATCACCGGAATCCGATCGCCGTATTCTGTCATCAGCTTGCCACTGGCACGCCGCTGCGGTCCAGCCCCCGCTGGCCGGCACTCGCCAAGCGCATGAACCTGCCCGAATCGGCCTGGTAAGGCCCTACTTGCAGCGTTCCCCGCGCCGGTCGCGCCATTTGCGATGGCAGTTCGCGCACGACGTGCTCAGCGTCTCGGCGACCTCGATCATCTTGTCCTGATCCTTCGCCTTGGCCGCTTTGTACGCCGATGTCCCGGCATCGCGCACCTGCTGCACGAACTTCGCCCAGTCGGGATCGTTCACCGGCACTGGCGCGCCGTTCGAGCACGTGCGCCCGGGCATCGCGAGTAGTGTGGCCGATTCGGTCAACGCCAGCGCTGCGTTCTCCACCGCCGTCCAGCCTCCGAACGTGCTCAGCAGCGGATCGGTGGCCATGGAAGGGTCCGTCCCCGGCACGGGCTTGGCATCGCCCGGATTATCGGTCTGCGCCGAGAACACGATGTTCGCCGCCGGATACAACACACCCCGCATCAGCTGGTTCAGGTCAGCCGCAGGCTGCGGCGTCTGCGCGACCACCAGCGCCCCGAACGCGAACAGCAGCATCCGCCGCATGGCCGCTACTTCACTGCCGGAAGCGGAGTCTTGTTCGCCGCCGCCTGCTCATCTACAGCGATCGCGAAGAACCCGCTCACCGCGTAGGTGTTCATCACCGCCACCATGTCCATCACGCCGCGCTTGCCCCAGAACTGCACAGCCTTGGCGAAGGTCACCGAATCGACCTTCTTATCCGTGTACAGCTGGCGCCCAAACCGAATCACCGTCGCGTCCTTTTCATCCAGCCCGGTCAGCGCGCCCTTGGTCTTCACTACATCGAGTACCTTCGCGTCCACGCCCGCCTTCAGCGCGCTGGCCTCATGCCCGTTCCATTCCAGGTTGTAGTTGGTCTCGCGGCACGCCACTATGATCGCGAGCTCCATCGTGCGCGGATCCAGCGTTGAGCCGCCTACCGACGCATCATGCAGATCCAGCAGCGCCGCTCCGACGGCTCCGTTGTAGGTCGCGAACGCCAGCGGGCCAGCGATGGTGCCGCCCTTGCCGAAGATATCGACCACGCGCTTACCCTTGGCGTCGACCTCGGAACTCTTCAGATACGGCAGCCGCGCGCGCGATTGCGCATCGACGTCGGCGGGAAGCTTGGCTGGGGCCACGGCGTAGAAAGAAGCCGAAGCAGCGAGTAGCAGTACGGCGAATCGGGAGGTCTGGGGAAGAGTCATGGGCGTTTTCTCCTCCGTTGATTCTACTGCCTGAGCGAATGCGAAGTGGACCCCTCGCGACGATAAGCCGGTTTCTGTGTCCCGCTGGGGTTGCCAGCGGGCGGCAGCCATTCCTCTAGGCTGGCGATTGCTCGCCAACTCAACAGCAACCTACCCGGAAGTTTAACGGAGCGGGCCGCTCCTTCTCCCCTATTTGGTCTTGCTCCGCATGGGGTTTGCCCTGCCAGCGCGCATTACTGCGGCCGCGGTGCGCTCTTACCGCACCTTTTCACCCTTACCGACCATCCCGAAAGACGGCAGGCGGTATATTGTCTGTGGCACTTTCCGTGAAACCCGCTTTGAGCGAGCCCCCCCGGCCGTTAGCCGGCATGTTGCCCTATGGAGACCGGACTTTCCTCCCGTCCGAAGTGTTGCCACCCCGAACCAGCGGCTGCCTGTCGCGCGAGGTCCACTCCGATTATCCGCTGTCGCTGGGGTCCCGGCAACCAACTGGCACGAAATAGTACTGACTAAACGTGTTGCTGAGAAACGATGTGTACAACAAGTCCCTCTTTGGATTGAAGGATTGTGTATCCTGGGTGGGTAGTCGTTGCAGACCGGCTTGCCCCTCCCCCCCAGGCCAATCCCTAGTTTTAGCACTCGGCCGCCTATTTGCGAGGGTGAACTGTCGATGGAGGGTAGCAGTTTATGCTTCGTAGATGTCTCTCGCTGGTGACGTTGATGGTCATGGCAGCCGGCTTGGCCTGGAATCAAGGCATCAACACTCAAGCCAACAAGAATGACTGGGAAGAGGTCAATTTTGATTTCGACTCGGCTGTCCTTGTAGATGGTTTCCCGAGCCTCTTGAGGCTCGCCGAGTTGCTGCAAGCCAACCCTGGATCGCGCGTTCGCGTGGAAGGGTACACCGACATTCTGGGCGGCGAAGCCTACAACGTAAAGCTGGGTCAGTCGCGCGCGAACGCGGTCCGAGATTTCCTTGTGAAATATGGCGCAAGCGCTTCGCAGATCACCACTTCTTCTCAGGGCGAGGCGAATCCGAAGGTCGCCAACCAAGGCGACTCCTATAAGAAGACCGACGAAGGCCGGTTCATGAACCGTCGTGTTGTGCTGACGGTGACTGATGCGCAGGGCAAGGCTATCGGGGCAGCCGGCGGTGCGGGCGATGCGATTCGCGCGATCAACCAGCAGGCAGCTTCGGCTGAGCAGATGCAGAAGTTGCAGGATTGCTGCGATCAGGTGCTAAAGCGGCTCGACAAGCTGGATGACATCGCGAAGATGCTGAAGGACCTGGCGGACCAGAATGCCGGCCTGAAGCGGGATCTGGATCAACTGAAGGCGGAGCATGCAGCCATGCAGCGGGCTCTCGATGGTCCGGGGCGCGGCGCGGCAGCCGGTCAACCGGGTCCGGCGGGCGCTGCGGGGCCGCAGGGTGCGGGCGGGGGAGCGTTCAATGTTGGCGGCGGGACGAATACCGCGGCCGCGCAACCGGCTTCGGCGAGCGATATCGCAAAGGCCGTGCGTGATGAACTCAACAAGCAGGGCGGTGCGGGTCAAGGTGGCGGCTCAGGTCTTGGCGGCAACAAGAAGGCGTTCCAGTTGCTCGGTTTGAACGTTGGCTCTGACGATCGCAAGCGGATTTCGGCTAGCGGCCGGGGCCGGTACTTCCTCCCGTTCGGCGATGGTTTCGGTTTCCAGGCGCAGGGCGAGTATTACTACATCCGCGGCCAGCGCGAAGCGCAGGTGGACTTCGGTCTGGTGGATCGCTTCAGCAAGCGCGTCCAGGCCGGCTTGTTCGGCAGCTTCAAGAGTGTTTCTCTGACGGGCAACCAGACCAGCGG
>CANIIC010000201.1 GCA_947467395.1 Bryobacterales bacterium | reverse complement strand
TTCTATCTCGAAGACACCTCCGCGAAACTCATCCTCGTCCCCGCCGAAGGCATGGACGACGCCAAGGCCGCCGCCAAAGATCGCAACGTCCCCACCTACGTCATTGAAGGCGACTCGACCGGTTACTGCCGCATCGCCGGAGCACCTGCCAACGCCAAGCAGATCCCCCCGCCTTCACCCGAAGCCGTCGCCCTCGTGCTCCACACCAGCGGCTCCACCGGTCGCCCCAAGCGCGTCCCGATCAAGCACAAGAACCTTGCCGCCTCAACGCGCAACATCGCGGCGACGTACGATCTCTCCACCAAAGACGTCGCACTCTGCGTGATGCCGCTGTTCCACGTCCATGGCCTCGTCGCCTCCACGATCTCAACGCTCGCCACCGGCGGCACACTCATCGTCCCCGCGAAGTTCAACGCGCTCTCCTTCTGGAAAACCGTCCGCGAACACAACGTCACCTGGTACTCGGCCGTCCCCACCATTCACTCGCTCTTGCTCGCGCGCGCCGGCGACACACGCCCCGAAGGCTCCGAAGGACTCCGCTTCATCCGTAGCTGCAGCGCTGCTCTACCGCCAGAAATGATGACGAAAATGGAGCAGGTCTTCGGCGCACCCGTGCTCGAAGCGTATGGCATGACCGAAGCCTCGCATCAGATGGCGTCCAACCCGCAGTTCCCGCGCCCGCACAAGGCCGGCTCCGTCGGACCCGCCACCGGCATTCAAATCGGCATCATGGACGGCTCAGGCAACCTGCTCCCGCAAGGCGAGCGCGGCGAAGTCGTCATTCAAGGACCCAACGTCGTCGACGGCTACGAAAACAACCCCGAAGCCAACGCATCTTCGTTCACCAACGGCTGGTTCCGCACCGGCGACCAAGGCTACCTCGATGAAGAAGGCTACCTCTTCCTCACCGGCCGCCTCAAAGAGATGATCAACCGCGGCGGCGAAAAAATCGGGCCCCGCGAAATCGACGAAGTTCTGCTCGCGCATCCCGCCATCAACGAAGCTGTCGCCTTCGGCGTGTCCCACAAGACCTGGGGCGAAGAAGTCGCTGCCGCCGTCACCCTCAAGGAACCCGCCACCGAAGCCGACATCCTCGCCTTCTGCAAAGAACGTCTGGCCGACTTCAAGCGACCCAAGAAGATCTACATCGTCGAAGCGATCCCGCGCACTGCCACAGGTAAGATCCAACGCGGCGCAGTAGCCAAAGCAATGACCGCCACTGAGTAACGATGCGCTTCTTAATCGCAGGGGCCGGAGCCATCGGCGGCTACATCGGCGCGAAACTCGCCAACGCGGGCGAAGACGTCACACTCTTCGCTCGCGGAGGACACCTCGCCGCCATGCAACAACACGGTGTGCGCGTGATCCCAGCCGAAGGCAGCGACGAAGCCGCGTTCGAAGCCCACCCCCACATCACCAGCGACCTCAGCACCGCAACCGGCATGGACGTCATCATCCTCGGCGTCAAAGCCCACGGTCTCACCGGACTCGCCCCGCACATCACGCCGTTGATCGGACCCAACACCACCGTCCTCTCCACGCAAAACGGAATCCCCTGGTGGTACTTCGCGCACGACACCGGCGAACTCGCGGGCCTACGCCTCGAATCTGTCGACCCCGGTGGCATGATCTCGAACGCCATCCCCGCTGGGTCCGTCGTTGGCTCTCTCGTCTACTTCGCCACCGACCTCGCCGAGCCCGGCGTCATCCGCCACATCGAAGGCAACCGCATCTCCTTGGGCGAACCCGACGGCACCCGCAGCGATCGCATCAAAGCCATCGCCGAAGCCTTCATTAAAGGCGGCCTCCGCGCTCCCGTTACCACGCGCCTCCGCAGCGAACTGTTCGTGAAGCTCCTGGGCAATGCGGCCTTCAACCCGATCAGCGCCCTCACTCGAGCCACCCTCGTCAAAATGGCGCAGGACCCCAACATCCGCGCCCTCGTCACCGAAATCATGACCGAAGTGTCGGCCATCGCCGCGCGCCTCGGCATCACCCTGCCCGTCACCATCGAACAACGCATCGCTGGCGCAGAAGCCGTCGGCGAACATAAAACCTCCATGCTGCAGGACCTCGAACTCGGCCGCCCCATGGAACTCGATTGCATCGCAGGAGCTCTTGTAGAATTGGGGACCAAGCTCGGTATCCCCACACCGAATCTCAAAGCCGTGTATGCTTTGACGAGGCTTTTGGGAGAGACAACCCAAGCCAAGGCGTCATAACCCCCGAAGGAGTCCCCGTTCATGAGTCGTTGGGTCCGGTTAGTGGCAGCGGTAGTGGCGATGATTCAAATCGCGAATCTGCAGTACGCATGGACACTGTTCGTCCAGCCTCTGCGCGATGCAAATGGTTGGAGTCTCTCCGAAGTCCAGTGGGGTCTCACGGTCTTCATCGCACTCGAAACTTGGGCCATGCCTCCCGGCGGCCTGCTCATTGACCGATTCTCCAAACGCATGATGATGAGCCTCGCCGGTGTGATGTGCGCCATCGGCTGGGCCGGCATCGGCTGGACCACCACAATCTGGCAGATGTACGCACTCTACGCACTCGCTGGCTTCGGCGCCGCCATCGTCTACTGCGGCTCCATCGGCGTCGCCCTCAAATGGTTCCCCGATCGCCGAGGCTTCGCCGCCGGCATCATCGCCGCGGGCTTCGGATCAGGCTCCGCGCTCTTCATCCCGTTCCTGCGTTACATGCTGCAGAACTGGGGTCACCAGACCACGTTCCTCGTCACCGGCCTCATACAAGGAACCCTCATCGTCATCGCCGCTCAGTTCATCAGCGGCGAAGGCGCACCCGCTCCCGTCGTCACACCCGCCGCCGCCGTGAACGATTCCGTCCGCCGCCAGCATCAGGAGTTCACTCCAGGCGAGATGCTCCACACCATGCAGTTCTACTGGCTCTACGCCATGATGCTGATGATGGGCATCGGCGGCCTGCTCGCCACCGCCCAAGTCGCCCCCGTCGGCAAGTCCTTCGGCCTCAGCGGCAACATCGTCGCCCTCTCCGTAACGATCAACTCCATCTGCAACGGAGCCGGACGCTTCTTCTGGGGCATGGTCTCCGACCGTATCGGCCGCGAACTCACCATGGTCATCGCGTTCCTCATCCAGTCCGCCTCACTCGTCGGCGTCATGGCCCTCGGCCCCAACAACGGAACGCTCTTCGTCATCATGATGGCGCTCGTCTTCTTCACTTGGGGCGAAGTCTACGTGCTCTTCCCCTCCGCCCTCGCCGATTTCTTCGGAGCCAGGAACGCAGGCAGCAAATACAGCTTCCTCTATTCGACGAAAGGCGTCGCCTCGATCATCGCCGGCGGCCTCGCCGCAACGCTGTTCGAATCCAGCGGCTCCTGGGGTCCTGCCTTCTACGGCAGCGCCGCACTCGCGCTCGTATCCACCGGGATGGCCCTCGGCCTCATGAAACTCCCCTTGCCCTCGAAGAAGGATCTCCCCGCGACCTCCGCAACCGCAGTGGTGCACCAATAGAGACCGCTTCAAGACAAGCTTGCGTTAGGATAAAGGCAGCTATGAAGAAAACCGTCCTGCTTCTGACCATCGCCCTGGCCTCGCTGCAAGCGCAAGAAAAGAGCAACATCGGCAAAGCCGGCGATTCCATGAAGGACGCCGGAGCCGCGACCGCCGACGCCGCCAAGAGCACCGGCGCAGCCACCGCTGAAGGCGCCAAGAAAGTCGGTAGCGCCACCGCCAAGCTCGCCAAGAAAGCTGGCAAAGCCACCGCGAATGGCACCAAGAAGGCCGCCAAAGTCACCGCCGACACCACTGTCAAAGGCGTGAACAGCGGAGCCAAGGCCGTCGAGAAGGCCACCGACAAGAAGTAAACCCGTCAAGGGTCACCACACTCACACCGAGGTGCGTCGTTCGACGCACCTCAGCCCCCACTCTCCCCTAAAACCACATTTCTCCCAACCGGAGCCGCCCGTTTGTGGCACCCCGCGTGCTCTTCCCGATGCATGCGAGTTCTCATGGCAACCGACGGCTCCCAAAGAGCCAGTAAGACTCTGGTATCCGCCGCCCGAATCCTCAGCCCAACCGAGCGCGTCGTCGATGTGCTCTACGTCATCCCCAAGGCGCCGCACCATCCCTCGCCGCCCGAACGCATCCTCCGCCGCGCCCACATCATTCTGGATCGCACCAAGGCGCTGCTGGCCGCCGAGGGCGTTCAGGCGGATGTCGTCTACCGCATTGGTTCCCCCTCGCAGACCATCATCGGCGCATCCCACAACTACGATGTAACTGTAGTCGCCGCCACCAGTCATCGCGAAGGCCCCATGTCCGGCCTCGGCCCCGTGGCCAGCCGCGTTGCCGAACACGCCTCCGGAGCCGTTCTCCTCGCGCGCGAGGGCGCCAACGAGACCGGCACGCGCATCCTGGTCGCTATCGATGGCTCGGAGAGTTCCCTCCACGCACTCGATTCCATTGTGCAACTGCTCGACCTCACCGAAGCCGAAGTCACGTTACTTCACATCGTCGAATCCCCGTGGCTGCATCCCGGCCCCGACCAGGAATGGCTCGGCTACGAAGAGGAAGAACAGGAGCAGGTCGATCCCCAGGCCCAACTTCGCCAAACCCTGCTCGACGAAGGCGAGAACATCCTACAACTCGCCAGCAGGCGACTGCCCGCGCATGTCACCGTAACCACAATCACCCGCGAAGGCCTTCCCGCCGACGAAATTCTCAGTGAAGCGGAAAGTGGCCCTTATGACCTTGTCGTCGTCGGCGCCACGGGCTCCGCCGACATGAAACACAAGATCCTCGGCAGCGTATCCAGCAAGGTCGCATGGAACGCCACCTGTTCTGTGCTCTTGACCAGCACCGCCGTAGAGGTCGTCTCGTAATGCGCACCACGTTTCAGCGCGGCATCGCACTCGCGCTCGCCTATGTCGTGTTGCCGAACGCGACCTTCGCCGCCACCGCAGTCCCTCTTGACGAATTGGTCAAGCGCCCTTACCTCGAGCTCTCTGAACAAGCTCCGGACTTCTCCTTCACACACGAACAACTCGAAGCGTTCCGCAAGGACCTCGCCCGTCAACGCAAAGCCGAGGACGAACGCCTCCGCAAGGAAGAGAAAGATCTCGATTCCAAACTCAAGGACCTTCGCGATCAACTCTCGTCCCTGAACAAAGAAACGTCCTCCGACACGCCCGCAGCCGCTGCCACGCGCCAGCGCGTTCACTGCGAAATCCTGAGCCTCGAGAAAACCCAGCGTGAGAAACGTGTCGAACGCCAGACCGGCATGCCCGTCTCTTTCGACAACAAGCTCGCCAAAGTCGACCTCATCGAACGCTGGCCCGCTCTCAAGCAGGGCATCGTCAAAACCATCGCCGATGGCAAGGCCCGCCAACGCATTCACGGGGACGTCGAAGACATCGGCGTGCGCAAAGGGGAACCTAACCAGGAAAAGGACATCAAACTCGGCGAGGATGCGCTCAAGGATCTCAAGCTCCACAGCTTGATGCCGCGCGAAGTCGACAACAAGGACATCAAGAACTACGTTCAGACCATGGCCGACCGCGTCGCAGCCAATTCCGACGTAAAGGTCCCGGTGAAACTCACCATCCTGCACAGTGAAGAGATCAACGCCTTCGCACTCCCCGGCGGCTTCCTCTTCGTGAATACCGGCCTCATCGACAAGACGGCTACCGATTCCGAGCTCGCCGGCGTCGTCGCCCACGAACTCGCGCACGTCGCGGCGCGTCACGGAGCGAAGCTCACCAAGCGAGCCAACGTCGCGAACATGCTCTATCAGATGGCCCAGATCGCCGTCATGATCGGAACCGGAGGCTTCGGCACCATCGGCACCTACTACCTGTTCCAGGCCGGCTTCCTCGGCCTCGGCCTGTTCTTGGATCTTTCCCTACTCGGCGTCAACCGCGAGTTCGAAGCGGAAGCCGATCAACTGGGCGCGCAGTACGCCTGGAAATCCGGCTATGACCCACGCGGCTTCATCACCTTCTTCGACACCATGGCCAGCGAGAAAGGCTACATCCAATCCGCCAGCTTCTTCCGCACGCACCCGCCGTACTTCGAGCGCATCCTCAGCACCCTGAGCGAAGTGGAGTATCTCCCGAAGAGCACCGACGCAGCCATCGATTCCTCAGCGTTCCACAAGATGAAGACCGCGCTCACCGAAGAATTGAAGCAGGAGAAGCAGCGCACCAAAGACGCCCCCAGCCTCCGCCGCGAACCACCTTGTCCGGAGGAGAACAAAGACAAGAAGGACAAGAAAGACAAACTCTCCGATGCAGGCAGTTGCTTCGTCTGCGCCGCAACCGAATAACCCGGCCTAGCCCTTCGGGCGTTTCTTCTTCGCCGCGGCCTTGGCCACCACCTCGGCCGCGCGCAACTTCGCGATCTTCGCGATCAACCGTACCGGCACCGGCCTGTCGAGCGGAAACTGAATCGTCCCCTCGCTCACCTTGTAGCCCGCCAACTCGTCCCGCATCTCCGCGATGAACCCACGATTGCCCGGGTAGATCGCATAATGCCCCTTCCACCCCGCGAAGAAGATCACGAGCCCCTCCGGGACCCGATATGCCGGCATCCCATACGAGATCACTTCCTCAGCCTTCGGTAGCGCCTTCCGAATCGTAGACCGCACCTTCTGCAAATGCACCCGCACATTCTCGGGTGCAGCCTCGATATACCGATCAGCAAGCGATCCCATCACAACCGGCGCGTCAGAACCCAATTCCTG
>CANIIC010000200.1 GCA_947467395.1 Bryobacterales bacterium | reverse complement strand
CGTTGGCCGGTTTCGAGTTGGATGAAGTCGCCGACACGAATCTGGCCGGCGATGCTGAGGTAGAAGCCGGCGAAGAAATTCGAGAGGGTGTCTTGCAGTGCAAGCGCAACGGCCAAGCCGCCGACGCCGAGGGTCGCGAGGAACGCGGTGATGTCGACGCCGAGCGCGCGCATCAACATCAGCACGCCGAGTGAGCCGACCAGGATGCTGGCCAGCACCTGCGATAGCGTGCCTGCGGGGGCCGCACCTTCCTTATGGGTGCTGTAGATCAGCACAAAGCGTCCCGCGAGTCGCGATGCAGCAATGGTCAGCGAGACGATCCACAGCACCAGCAACGCGCGTTCCGCCCAGTACATCAAAGTGGGCGGGAGCTCGGAGATATCGGTGGCCGCGTAGATCGCGAGGATGATGATCCACAGCAGCATGGGGCCATGCAGCACATCGAGCAGCGTTTCGTCGACGCGGGTCGTCGTCGAGCGCGCCCATTTGTGGAGCTTCGCGAACAGGACGCGCCGGAACACAAGGCCAGCGGCGATCACCGCGAGGAAGACCACCGCGGGGATCGCCAGCAGCCGCCACGGCTGTGGCAGGAACTGCAGCACGTCCTGGAGCAGAGCTTTCATCTAGCGCTGAATGGCTTCCATCACCTGCTGGTCCTGCGTGCGGTTGATGAACCAGTTCGGATACGGCACCGACGGCGCGCTCAGTTCGTCGAGCTTCTTGATCGCTTCGTCAGAGAGCTTCAGGTCGGCCGCTGCCAGGTTGTCTTCTAGCTGCGCGATCTTGTTCGCGCCGATCAGCACAGAAGCCACGGTGGGCTTGGCCATCAACCACGCGAGCGACACCTGCGCGGGCGAGGCGTTGTGTTCCTTGCCGATGGCCCGCAGTTCGTCGACGATGACGTAGGCCTTGTCTTTATCGTGCGGGATGAAGTCGAGGCTGCTCAAACGCCCGCCGTCGCCTTGCGGATTCTCGCGCGAATACTTGCCGCTGAGCAGACCGCCGGCGAGCGGGCTCCACACGAGGACGCCGATGCCGGCATCGCGACAGAAGGGTTCGAGATCATGTTCAAAATCGCGCCCGACCAGCGAGTAGTAGAGTTCGGCGGCCCGGAATGGCGAGGCTCCCAGGCGGTTCTGGATGCCAACGGCCTTCGCGGCCATCCAGGCGGACCAGTTGGAGAAGCCGACGTAACGCACCTTGCCCGCTTGCACCAGTGCCTCGAGCGCAGCAACGGTTTCCTCAATCGGCGTGTTCACGTCGACGCGATGGACCAAGTAGACGTCGATGTAGTCGGTGCCCAGACGGCGAAGGCTGTGGTCGCATTCGGCGAGGATGTTCTGTCGCGAGAGACCCTGATGCAGCATCGCGGGATCGGTGCGGAAGCCGACCTTGGTTGAGATAACCACATCCTTGCGCTTGGTTCCGAGGGCCTTGCCCAGCATCTGTTCGGACTGGCCGCCGGTGTAGCCGTTGGCAGTATTGAAGTGATTCACACCCGCATCGAGGCACTTGCCGATCATCTGGTCGGCCAGCGTCGCGTCCACTTTGGAGATCGCAGCAAACGGCCCTTGCCACTCGCCGAAGGTCATGGCGCCGAAGGCCAGGCGGGAGACGATCAAGCCGGAGTTTCCCAGTCGCGAATATTGCATGCTGCTAGTGTGCCAGACGGCTAGCGCGCGTTGCTGAAGCGAACGTTGAAGGTTTCCGTGGCTCCCGCCTTGACCGTGACGATGGGAGCGTCTTGCAGCAACTCCAGAGTTTGCTCCAGCAGCATCTGGTCTGACGGGAGGGCTGCAACGCGGTAGCGGCCGGGCGGCAGGGGAGGAGACACATAGGCTCCGTTGGTCACCGCTGAGGAATATTGCCCGAGCAGCGCGCCCTCTCGCTGCATGACGACCATGGCGGCGCCGGAGCCACTCACTTCGCCGCGCACGGTGGCGAATTTGTCGTCGAGAATGAGTTCCAGGCTGTGCGAGCTGGAGCCCAGATTCAGCGGAAGTTTGAGGTCCGTCGCGGGGATTCCGTTGTAGCGCGCTTCCTTGACGAAGAGGGCTCGGTTGCGCGGATCGGGCACCAGGGTTTGCGGATGCGGACCGACGGCTAGGCGGAAGCGGCCGTCCGGTTTGAATTCAATGAACTGCTCGCCAGAGGGCGCGGACATGCCGGGCGCCAGAGCATCGGGCTGCGTGGCGACAGAGTAGAACTCGGGGAGCGCGGGCCCGCTTTCGGCGGATGAGACGCGGCCTTCGAGCACGATGCCGCGGCGGGGAGTCAACACCAGTTCTAGATTCTTGTCTTCGATGGTGAAGTGAGCCGTGGCCCACACAGCGCTCTCGACGTTTTCGCGTTCGCCTTGCCAGTCGGAGACGGCGTAGAGGATGTACGAGCCGGGTTGTAGCACTTTCACCAGAAGTTCGCTGCCGCAGGGAACGACTTCGGTACGCTTGTCGGCGCGAGTGAACAACGTGAGCCGAACGGACTCGCCTTCGGGGCAATCGCCTTGCGTCAGAGAGACGTGCGCTCGATACGCCGGGGCTTTTCGGATCGCGATGGTGCCGATATTGAGGACTCCGCCAGAGGTTAGCGCCAGGGGCACGGCATCCTGTGCGGGTACTCCGCCCGGCCAATAAAGGGGTGGGTAGACGCGATCGACCACATCCAGGTCGCCGGGCGCGTATCCGTTGGTGAAGGTCGGGGTCGAGCTGGTTCCCGAGGGAGTGATCACGGTCACGGCGTAGTTGCCAGGGACTCGATTGGTTAGTGTGAATTCGCCATTCGCGGCGGTGCTATCGAGCCGTAAGGCTTCTTCGGGCGAGAGCTTCTCGACCCGCACGGGGAGAGACGGCTGCCACGTCATCGGTTCGCCTACGAACCCAAGTTCGATGCGTGGCGCTCTGGACTTTTGCATGGCGAGCACGGGGATCCCGGGCAGTGGCTCCAGCGTGTCAGCGTCGACGACGCGGCCCAGCAACTGACCGAGCCGCTGCATGGTGAAGGTGAATTCCGCCCTCGGATGGATGGCATCCACGCGCCCACCCACGACCAGGGAGCTGGTCACCACATACCTACCCGGGGCCGTGTAAGCGGTGTAAGTGCCTTCGACGGGCACACGCGTCAGGAACTCGCCACGTGTGTCCGTGAAGACGCTGGTGATCGGGATCGTGGCGAAGGAGGGATTCGTCCCCTGGCGGTCCTGGCGGGAAATCTTGATCTCAACACCCGCAACGGGGCCCACACCCGGCTCGGTGACGACGCCGTGAATCTCCAGCGGCGGCTGCGCGACGCAGACCGCGCTGAACAGCAGCAGGGCGATGCCGGGTTTCATGATCGCGATTCTACCTCCGTCGCAGTATTCTTGTTCCATGCGACCGATGACGCTGCCGCAGCGCTACTACACGGACTCTGACGTGTATAGCCGCGAAATGGACCGTTTTTTCTTCGGACGGTGGATGTGCGCAGGTCGCGAGGAGCAGGCGGCCAATACGGGCGACTACTTCCTGGTGGAACTTGCGGGCGAGAGCGTGATCGTGACGCGCGACGCTTCAGGCAAGCTGCAGGCGCATTTCAACGTGTGCCGGCATCGCGGGACTCGCATGTGTACGGAGCATTCGGGGTCGTTCGCGGGCGGCAAGATCCGCTGTCCGTATCATGCGTGGACCTACGGGCTGGACGGGGGGCTGTTGGGGGCTCCGCACATGGGCAAGGACTTCGATCGCACAGAATATCCGCTGAAGCCGGTCGCGGTGGATACGTGGCAGGGCTTCGTGTTCCTGAACTTTTCCGAGGCTCCGGCGTCGCTGGCCGAGCAGTTGGCTCCGCTCACCCAGGCGTTCGCGCCATGGCGGATGAGCGAGCTGCGCATGCATCGGCGCGTGGTCTACGACGTGCGCGCGAACTGGAAGCTGATCGTCGCGAATTACAACGAGTGTCTGCATTGTCCGCCGGTGCACCCGGCGCTGAACAAGCTGACCGACTACCTGGGCGCGGACAACGTGGCTCCGTCACCGCACTACATCGGCGGCAGCATGGGCTTCAAACCGGGCATCGAGACGATGAGCCCCGACGGCGTGCGGCGGCGCGACTACCTGCCCGGGTTGGGCGAGGCAGAGCGGAAGCAGGTCGCGTATTACGCGATCTACCCGAACCTACTGCTGAGCCTGCATCCGGACTACATGATGATCCACACGCTGTGGCCGCGCGCCGTGGATCGCACCGAGATCGTGTGCGAGTTCCACTTTCACCCGGCGGAGATGGCGAAACCGGGGTTCGTCTCCGAGGACGCGATCGAACTGTGGGACCTGACAAATCGGGAAGACTGGCGGATCTCCGAACTGTCCCAACTGGGGATCGGGTCGCGTGGCTACACGCCGGGCCCGTACTCGCAGCGGGAGGAACTGCTGCAGGCCTTCGATCAGGTGGTCACCACAGGGCAAATGTTAGAATAAAAGTCGATCCCTGCATCACAATCAGGAGCCCGTTTGCCCGCATCCCAAGCCAGTCTTGTCGCGATTTATCCAGGTTCGTTTGACCCCATCACGAACGGCCACCTGGACCTGATCGCGCGTGGCAGCAGGATTGTGGACCGGCTGGTGGTGGCGGTTCTGCGGAACCAGTCCAAGAATCCGTTGTTCAGCGTAGAAGAGCGCGTGGAACTGATTGCGGGCGTGGTGAAGGAATTTCCGAATGTGGAGATCGCCTCCTTTGACGGCTTGCTGGTGGATTTCGCGGCGGCCAAAGGGGCGTCGATGATTCTGCGCGGGATTCGCGCGGTTTCCGATTATGAACTCGAATGGCAGATGGCTCTGATGAACCGACGCTTGCAGCCTTCGATTGAAACGGTGTTTTTGACGGCCGGCGAAGAGTACTCGTTTATCAGCTCGAAGCTGGTGAAGGAAGTGGCCTCGCTGGGCGGCAGTATTTCCGGGATTGTGCCCGCTTCGGTGGAAGCACGCCTGAAAGAAAGATTCGCCCGTAAGGGCGCATAGACAAGGTGAATATGAACGTACTTGCAGAACGCAATGCTTGGATCAGTGAATCCTCGACGATGAAGGTGGCCGCGGAAGCGGGCCGCTTGAAGCGCGAAGGCGTCGACGTGGTCGACTTCAGCGCGGGCGAACCGGATTTCCCGACGCCGGCCAACATCAAGAACGCGGCCATCGAGGCACTGAACAAGAATTTCACCAAGTACACGCCGATCAGCGGCACGCCGGAATTGAAGCAGGCGATCTGCGACTTCCACAAGAGCTCCTACGGCACCACCTACAAGCCGAACGAGTGCATCGTGACCGTCGGCGGCAAGCATGCGATCTTCAATCTGACCCAGGTTCTACTGAACCCGGGCGATGAATGCATCATCCCGGTGCCGTACTGGGTGACATACAAGGACGTCGTCAATTACTGCCAAGCCAAGTGCGTGTTCCTGGACACGAACGAAGCGGAAGGCTTCACGCTGACTGCGGCGGCCGTTGAGAAAGTCATCACGCCGAAGACGAAGATGATCATCATCAACTCGCCTTCGAACCCCAGCGGCGCGGTGTTCGATCGCAAGGAGATGGAGAAGGTCCTCGAACTGGCGAAGAAGCACAACTTCTGGATCCTGACGGACGAATGCTACGACCGCTTCCTGTATGACGCCGAGCGCTACTCGCTGGCGTCGTTCGAAGGCGCGAAGGAACGCGTAGTGGTGGCGGGTTCGCTATCGAAGACCTACGCGATGACCGGCTGGCGCATCGGCTTCGTGCTGGCGCCGGCGGATGTGGCAGCGGGCATCAACAAGCTGCAGAGCCACGCGACATCGAATCCGACGTCGATCGCACAGAAGGCGGCCTACGAAGCGCTGACGGGCCCGCAGGAATCGGTGGCGGGCATGCTGGGCGAATACACGAAGCGTCGCGAGTATGTGCTGGCTCGCCTGCGTGCGATTCCGGGCGTGAAGGTGCAGGATCCGAAGGGCGCGTTCTACGCGTATCCGAATGTTTCGACAGCTTTCAAGAACGGCGTGACGGATTCGATGACCTTCGCCGAGAAACTGCTGGCCGAAGAACATGTGGCCGTGGTTCCGGGCGAAGCGTTCGGCACCAACGATCACATCCGCATCAGCTACGCGACGTCGATGGAAGAACTGGCGCGCGGCTTGGATCGCATCGAGAAGTTCATCAAAGCCCGCGTGTAATGCTTCAGCGGCTGACAGCTCGAGCAGTCGCCAAACCCGAGTGGGGATCCACGCATTTAGAGCCGTGGTTCCCCAACTCCACCGAGAAGATTGGGGAGATGTGGTTTGAAGGCCCGCCGGGCTCGCCTCTGCTGATCAAGTTTCTCTTCACCACGGAGGCTCTCTCCGTACAGGTGCACCCCAAGGACGACTACGCGCGGGAGCACCACCAATCGCGCGGCAAGACGGAGATGTGGCACATCCTCGCGGCCGAGCCGGGCGCAAGAGTCGCTGCGGGGTTTCGCCAGCCAGTCTCAGCGGAACGCCTGCGCGCGGCGGCGGAGTCGGGCGAGATTGAACAACTGCTGGCTTGGCACGATGCGCGGCCAGGCGACACCTTCTTTATTCCCGCAGGCACGGTTCACGCGATCGGCGCTGGGCTGACGCTGTGCGAGATCCAGCAAACGTCAGACGTGACGTATCGCCTCTATGATTACGGCCGTCCGCGTGAACTGCATCTGGATCACGGAACCAAGGTGAGCGACCTTGCGCCCAATGAGGTGCGCTGCACCGCT
>CANIIC010000199.1 GCA_947467395.1 Bryobacterales bacterium | reverse complement strand
TACATTGCTTCTGCCAGTTTGTGGCTGGAGGCGGTCAGGTTGTCGACGGCCTTGTTGATCTCTTCGACTCCACCGTCGGCGATGGCCTTGCGGGTGGCTTCGAGAGCGGCTTCCACGTTGGCGGCGTCTTCGGCGCTGACCTTGTCGCGATGCTCCTTCAGCATCTTCTCGACCTGATAGAGCGTCGAATCCGCGCGGTTGCGGGCTTCGATGGTGTCGCGCTGCTTCTTGTCGTCGGCCGAATGTGCTTCGGCGTCCTTGGCCATCTTCTCCACTTCGTCCTTGCTGAGGCCGGACGACGAGGTGATGGTGATCTTCTGTTCGTTGTTGGTGGCCTTGTCCTTGGCCAGGACGTTCAGGATGCCGTTGGCATCGATATCGAACGTCACTTCGATCTGCGGCACGCCGCGCGGGGCGGGCGGCAGGCCGACCAGCTGGAACACGCCCAGCATGCGGTTGTCGCGAGCCATGGCGCGTTCGCCCTGGTAGACCTTGATTTCGACCGAGGTCTGGCTGTCGGCCGCCGTCGAGAAGGTCTCGCCCTTGCGGGTCGGGATCGTCGTGTTGCGTTCGATCAACTTCGTGAAGACGCCGCCCAGGGTTTCGATGCCCAGGGAGAGCGGGGTCACGTCGAGCAGCAGCACGTCCTTCACTTCGCCACCGAGCACGCCGCCCTGCACCGCCGCGCCCACCGCGACCACTTCGTCGGGGTTCACGCTGCGATTGGGGTCCTTGCCGAACAGGTTGCGGACCGATTCCTGCACCTTCGGGATACGCGTGGTGCCACCGACCAGAACCACTTCATCGATCTGCGAGGGCTGCAGGCCGGCATCGGCCAGGGCCTTCTTGCAAGGTTCGATGGAGCGATCGACGATGTCGGCGATCATCTGCTCAAAGCGGGCGCGCGTCAGCTTCACGGCCAAGTGCTTGGGGCCCGAAGCGTCAGCGGTCAAGAAGGGCAGGTTGACTTCGGTTTCGAGCAAGGTCGAGAGCTCGATCTTGGCCTTTTCCGCCGCTTCCTTGAGGCGCTGCAGCGCCATCTTGTCGCTGGAGACGTCGATGCCCTGGTCGCGCTTGAATTCGGAGATTAGCCAGTCAATGATCAGCTGGTCAATGTTGTCGCCACCGAGGTGGGTGTCACCGTTGGTGGACTTCACTTCCACGACGCCGTCGCCGACTTCGAGGATGGAGATGTCGAAGGTGCCGCCGCCGAAGTCATAGACCGCGATGGTCTCGTTCTTCTTGCGGTCGAGGCCGTAGGCTAGCGCCGCGGCGGTGGGTTCGTTGATGATGCGCTTGACGTCGAGGCCCGCGATCTTGCCCGCGTCCTTGGTGGCTTGACGCTGCGCGTCATTGAAGTACGCCGGAACCGTGATCACGGCTTCGGTGACCTTCTCGCCGAGGTAGGCTTCGGCGGCTTCCTTGAGCTTGCCGAGGATCATCGCGGAGATTTCGGGGGGCGACTGCTTCTTGCCGCTGGCGTCCACGCGGGCGTCGTTATTTTCGCCGGCCACGACGTGATAGGGGACGCGCTTGGATTCTTCGGAGACTTCGTCATAGCGCCGGCCCATGAAGCGCTTGATGGAGTAGATGGTGTTTTCCGGGTTGGTGACGGCCTGGCGCTTGGCGACCTGGCCGACGAGACGCTCGCCGGACTTCGCGAAACCGACCACCGAGGGGGTCGTGCGGCCGCCTTCCTGGTTGGGGATGACGACCGGCTGGCCGCCTTCCATCACAGCGACGACGGAGTTGGTGGTTCCCAGGTCAATGCCGATGATCTTGCTCATTTGTGTTGTAGTTCCTTTTCGCGCTAAACGTCTGCCTTGATTTAGCCTGCACCCATTATGCAATGTGAGTGTGGTGCTGTCAAGTGAATTGGGTCGGTTTTGTGGAGTTGCGTTCGTTCGATTGGGTGGATCTGGTTGAAGGGAAAGGGTTTCAGATTGGAAATGGGTTCGTTTGGTGAAATTTTTTTCGGTGTGACTGGCGTGGGTGTGTTCAGTGCATGTCTGGGGAGAGGGTACATTCGAGCGACAAGAATTGGCCGCAGATGAACGCGGATGAACGCAGATGAGATTGGGGTTATGATTGGGCGGGATGCGTTACTGGTTGGCGGTTCTGATGGCGGTGGCGGCTTGGGGGCAGGAGTCCGGGACGGCGACGGTGCATGGGCGCGTGCTGATTCAGTTATTGCAGGAGCCCGTTACGTCCACGATCTCGATCGACGGACGCCTTGCGGAGGCGGGTGCGGACGGCCTCTACCGCTTGGCGGGGGTCCCGCCAGGGCATCACATTCTCCAAGTGCAATCACCGGGGTTCAAGATCTTAAGGATCGAAGTGGACCTGAAGGCTGGCGACGACGTTGAGTTGCCAGTGGCCGAAGTGAGGCTTGCGGATTTCTGTGGGTCCCCTGATGAACCCTCCGGTCAGTTGCGGTGGTTGAGGAACGAACCACGGTCTGGGGTCATGCGGGGAGCGATCGTTGGTTTACGACTGAGGGCACTGGACGGGGTTGGGGTGACGCTGACGGATGCGCGGGGAGATTTGGTTCGGAAGGTGACAGGGAAGACCGGACAATTTCTGTTTGAGGGGCTTAAGCCGGGTGAGTACGGTGTGCGGTTCGACCGGGCGGGGTATTGGCCGACGACGTTTCATACAACGGCGGTGGCGGGTCTTGAGATGGATTTCGGGCAGGTGCCTTTGTTCGCTTGTGACGATGGGGTTTGCCGGGAGCCGAGGAAAGTGGCGCCGCGGTATTGCGAGTGAGGTGAGATTGCTCGGGTTCTATTCGCACTACTTTTCGTAGTGCGAATCCCGAACGGCGAGCGGGCGGTTGTCTAGGTTGGCAAGCTGACGGACTACTGTCTGAGCGCCAGTCATCTGCTAGGGCGTCACAAGGCTCGGGCGTTTCGTTCCGCGCTGGGACTTACAGCTACCGATGCCGATGTGCTGCGGGAGGAACTGTTGAGCCAAGTGGTCGGGGGATCTGCCGAGATGGATAGAGCGGACGAATACGGACGCCGGTACATTCTCGAGTTTGAGATGGTCCATCGGAGCCGGTCGGCGGTGATCCGCAGTGCGTGGATCGTGCGCTCAGGCGAAGATTTCCCGCGATTGGTGACGTGTTATGTTCGATGACAGGAGCCGGATTATGGCAGACATCCAAACCCTGACCACTGTGGCGTTATTGCAGGACAGGCCCGAGCTGGGGCTCTTGCGGGGTCAAGTGGGCACGGTCGTCGCGCAGCTGGGTTCCGGCGTGTACGAGGTCGAGTTCAGTGACGAACACGGGCGCACGGTCGCGACGTTGTCCTTGAGTGTGGATGAGGTTCTGGCGTTACGTGGCGAGCTTGGGCCTCGGGTGGCCTAGGATCGAGGCGTGAACTTCAGCGACGACTCGTTGATGCAATACCGCAAGTAGTCCGGGCTGGGGCCGTCGTCGAAGATGTGGCCCAGGTGGGCGTCGCATCTTGCGCAGCGGACTTCGATGCCGCTCTGGAGCGTGTCGCCAGCGTGGGAGCGGAGGTTCTCCAGCACCACGGGTCGGGTGAAGCTGGGCCAGCCGGTGCCGCTGTCGTATTTATCCTTGGCATCAAACAACAACAGGTCACAGCAGATGCAGTGGAACTCGCCTGCGGCGTGGTTCGTGTACATGCTGCCGGAGAAGGGCGGGTCGGTGGCGGCTTTGCGCGTGACGTAGAACTGCTGCGGGGTGAGCTGGGCGAACCACTGCTCGTCGGACTTCCTGAGCGTCGGGACCGTGTTGCTGGGGGGGATGGGGCCGTGGGTTTTCGAGCAGGCGGCGAGGGCCATGCTGAGGAGCGCGAGTGCGTGGCGGCGGGTTGGGGGGATCACTGGAGTTTATTGTACGCGCCCGCTCCCTGACGGTCGTGGTTCTGTGCTGATTGGGCGGGTGCGCTGGGGGTGGTTTTGCGATAACATCAACCCTCGGAGGGGAAGGATTCCCATGAAGAAACTATTAGGGCTTTGTGCGGTTCTGGGGTTGATGGCGGCTCAGGTGTGGGCGCACCATTCGTTTGCGGCGGAATACGACAGCAACCAGGTGGTGAAGCTGACGGGCGCGGTGACGAAGATTGACTGGTCGAATCCGCATGTCTACTTCTTCATCGACGTGAAGGACGCGTCGACGGGCAAGGTGACAAACTGGGCGTTCGAAATGGCGGCTCCCGCAGTGCTGCAACGCACGGGCTGGAAGCGTTCGTCGATGTCGATCGGCGACCTGGTGACGGTCGAGGGCACGAAGGCGAAGTCGGGCGGGTTCCACGGCAATGCTCGCAACGTGACGTTGACGAACACGGGTGTGAAGTTGGGCGCGGGTTCGAGCGAAGGCGTCAACTAAATGAAGATGCGCGGTTGGTGGGGAACCGCGGCGCTGGGTGTGAGTCTGATGTGCGCGGCAGCGATGCTGGCGCAGGACACGCCTGGGCCGGGTGCAGGCACGCCGGGACCTGGAAAAGGCAAGGGCGGCAAGGGTAAGGCGGCGAAGGCGGCTTCGGCTCCTGCGCCTCGCAATGCGGCGGGTCGAGTGGTGTTGGGACCGGGCGCGGCGGGTCGTGGATATTGGGGCGGCGGCGGGTCGATCATCGGCAAGGCAGGATCGCCGACGAATTTGGATGAGGCCGATGTGCCGTTCCAGGATTGGGCTCGCGAGCTGTATAAGGTGCGTCGTACGAATGAGGGTCAGAAGGATGATCCGCATGTTCGCTGCATGCCTCCGGGCGGGCCGCGTGCGTTCCAGACTCCGAACGGCTTTGAGTTCCTGGAGATGCCCGAGCTGAAGCGCATCTATGTAGTGTTCGGTGGTGGGCCGCGCAGCTGGCGCGTCATCTATATGGATGGCCGTGCGTTGCCGCCGGCGGATGAAGATCGCGCTCCGACGTATACGGGTTACTCGACGGGTCACTGGGAAGGCGACACGTTGGTGGTCGAAAGCGAAGGTTACAACGAGCGGTTCTGGATGCATCGCGGCGGGTTGCCGCATTCGGATGCTCTGCACATGACCGAGCGTTTCTCGCGGCCGGACTTCGACACTTTGAAATATGAAGTGACGATCAACGATCCGAAGGTGTACACAAAGCCGTGGACCGGTGGGTTCAACGTGCCGTGGACGTACACGAATTGGGATGGATCGCCGGGCGGGGAGATCACGGAGTACTTCTGCCAGGATTACGAACGCGACGTGGAGTCTTTCGACAAATGATGAAACGGTTGGTAGGACTCATGGTGGTGCTCGTGGGCATGATGTTTGCTCAAGAGGGGCACCCGTTGGTGGGCTCGTGGCACGGGACGTATGGGACCGGTGCTCAGGAGCATGACGCCACGTTCGTATTGAAGTGGGACGGCAAGACGATTTCGGGCTTGATCAATCCGGGGTTGGACGGGTTCAAGGTGGAGAACGCCACGCTGGAGCCGAAGACCTGGACGCTGCACATGGAAGGCACGGCTAAGGATGCGTCCGGCAAGCCGGTGAAGGTGGTGATCGAGACGAAGATCGAACACATCACGAATCCATCGCGGTCGATGACGGGGACGTGGACGCAGGGCGGGGTTTCGGCTCCGCTGAAGATGAAGCGAGATCTGTAACCGGATCGCTCGCGTTTTAGAGGTTGGAGGAGCCAGAGGCCATTGGTCTCTGGCTCTTTCTCTTTAGGGACAATTAAAGGACATGTTTCGATTCGCAGCCAATCTCAACTGGATGTTTCAGGAAGTCGCTTTCCTCGATCGCTTCGCCGCAGCGCGCGACGCCGGGTTCTCGGGTGTCGAGATTCTGAATCCGTATGCGAAGCCGGCTGATGGTGTTGCAGAGAAGCTCCGTGCGGCGGGGCTGGAGTGTGCGTTGATCAATGTGCCTCGCGGCGATTGGGACAACGGGGAGCGGGGGCTCGGGGCGGTGAAGGGGCGGGAGGCGGAGTTCGAGGCTCACTTGGCGGAGGGTTTGCGGTACTGCGCGGCGCTCGGGTGCGAGCGGTTGCATGTGCTCGCGGGCGTGGGGGGCGACCATGCGACTTACATTGCGAACTTGAAACGCGCGGCTCGGGTGGCGGCGGGGCAGGGCGTGACGCTGACGATTGAGCCGTTGAATCCGCGCGATATGCCGGGGTACTTCTTGCGGACGCAGGCGCAGGGGGCGGCGGTGATTGAAGAGGTCGGCGAGGCGAACGTGAAGTTGCAGATGGACGTGTACCACATGCAGATCACGGAGGGCGATCTTGAGGTGAAGCTGCGGCAGTACATGGGTGTGTGCGGGCATGTGCAGGTGGCGGGGGTGCCGGGTCGGCATGAGCCGTCGACGGGTGAGGTGAATTACGCGCATGTGTTCGGGGTGTTGCGGGAACTGGGGTATGAGGGGTGGGTCGGGTGCGAGTATCAGCCAGCGGGAGACACGGTCGCGGGGTTGGGCTGGATGCGGGGGCTGCTCTAAGTGTGGACGCGAGTCGTTTTAGCGATCGCGCTTTGTCTTGGGGTGGCGGCACAGACGCCGAGGTCGGCGAACGGGCGGTGGGTGGCGAGCAGCAAGACTGCGTACTCAATCACTGGCGATGTTGTGTTGGAGCCTACGGCGGTCACGATGTTGGGCAAGCGCTATCTGTTGACGTCTGTTCGCGCTGGTCAGCCTGCGACGGTTCGGCTGTTCAAGACGGTGATTTCAAAAAACGTGAAGCTGGTAAACGGGAACGACCTTTGCGGCAAACAGGACGCGACCTGGCTGCGGGTCGCCCAGCAGGGCGATGACTT
>CANIIC010000198.1 GCA_947467395.1 Bryobacterales bacterium | reverse complement strand
GATGCCGCCGGAACTGCGATAAAGATGTCGTTCAAGCGGTTTTCCGTCGAACTGCCGATAAAGACGCCGTTCGCAACCATGCCGTGGAGCGAACCGGTCGTCAAGTACGGATGGTCCATAAAACCCTGCCCGTTCGGGGCGATCGAGTACGCACCGGTATCGGTGTAGCTACCCGAGCCATTCGACGAATCAGCCACATTCGCGCTGATCGCATACGTCCCGTTGGCGCTATTGAAGGTAATCGTCCCGGTCAGGATAATCGCCCGGCTGACACTGCCCGTGCCGCTGTTGTCCACAGTAATCAACTCGCGGAACAGGTATGCCCCGTTCATCAGGTTGTTGCCTGTAAAATCCCACACCTCAGCCGTGGCCGGCAGCATCGCTACCGCCAACATCGCCATCGCGCGCCAAAAGTTCTTCATAAGAAAGGGTTACTCCGATAATACTCGGATCTATGCTCCAGACGCAGATAAACCCCGTCAGGGGTACAAAGTTTCTGGGTGGAAATGGAACCGGAACCCGCCCGGCGGTGTCTGATAGAGTGAAGTGGGGATTTGACTGGTGGCCGATACAACGGTGCAGTTCCATACCGATTTCGCTCTGGCGGACGCAAGCGTCGCGCCGGTCGGGGATATGGCTGCCCGCTCGGAAGATCAGGTGCTCGCCTCCGCCCTGCGTGCCGGAGACGAAGCCGCCTACGAAGCGCTGATCCTCCGCTTTGAACAGCCGGTCTTCGGCGTGGTCAGCCGGCTGTTGGAAGATCCAGGCGACACACCCGACGTGGTGCAGGAAGTGTTCCTCAAGGTGTTCCGGAACATTGCCAGCTTCCGCGGCGACAGCACCCTGAAGACCTGGATTTATCGAATTGCGGTGAATGAGGCCCGGAATCAGCAGCGCTGGTTCGGCCGCCACCGCGGCAAAGAGATTGGACTGGAGCCCGAGGCCGCCGACGCCTTAGGGTTCGTGGACTGGCTGCCCGATCCGGCCCGTGGTCCTTATGAGGAAGCTCTGAACCACGAAGTTCAGGCCATGGTGGAAGAAGCCTTGAAACGGATAAGCACTACCTACCGCACGGCGCTGGTATTGCGGGAAGTAGAAGAACTGAGTTACGAAGAAATCGCGGAGATTCTTGAAATCTCGTTGGGGACCGTGAAGTCCCGGATTTTGCGGGGCCGGGAAGCCCTGCGCCGGGAATTGTCGGCTTTGCTGGAGCCGGCCGAACCTGTGGCACTGCCAAGGTTGGCGACAGCGAAAGAGGACACGTTATGATGCGCCACGACATGCGCCAGCTTTTGAACAACGATCAGGCGCTGCGCTCGGCCTTGCGCCGCCTGCCGCGCCGGAACGCTCCTGCGGACATGACCACCGCCCTGCGCGTGGTCGCCTCCCGTGAGCGCGAACGCACGCTGCGCCGGAGATCCTGGAAAGAGCGCGTCGCCACCTGGCGGGAGCGCATGCACTTCAAGTTTGAAAACGTCATGCGGCCGCTCGCCCTGCCCGTCGCGGGTGGCGTGTTCTCCGCCGCCGCGTTGTTCAGCATGTGGGTGGTCCCGACCTACCCGGTCCTGGCCGCCTCTAACACGGACGTACCCACGCAGTTGTCGACCGAAGCTCGCGTGCGCGGCTTCTCTGCCATCGGCCACGCTGCCGGCGACGTACTGGTGGAAGTCGAAATCGACGAACGCGGCCAGATGGTCGACTACCGCATCGTCAGCCCCGGCTACGAAGCCGACATGACGGAGCGCCGTCACCTCGAAAACCTGCTGGTCTTCACCAGCTACATCCCGGCGACCTCCTTCGGCAAGCCCAAGCCCGGCAAGATGCGCATGTGGCTCAGTTCCAGCAGCATCGACGTGAAGGGTTAAGCTCTGGGCCGCCGCTTTGGCCAGCATTTCCTGGCTCGCAAATCCGTGCTCGATGGCATCGCCGAAGCCGCGTGCGAACAGGACGCGCCTTTAGTCATCGAGATTGGACCCGGCCGCGGTGCGCTCACCGAATGTCTGCTCGCCCGCGCCCAACGCGTCATCGCCATTGAGATCGACCCGGTCCTGGTGATGTACCTGCGCCAGAAATTCGCCGACGCCATCGCCGCCGAAAAACTCACGCTCATCGAATCGGATGTATTGAAAGCCGACCTCGGTGCCTGGGGGCCTGCACCGATCGCCGGCAACCTGCCCTACTACATCACCTCGCCGATTCTCGAAAAAGTGTTCGCCACCGGACCCGTCTGGACCCAAGCCGTGTTCCTGGTCCAAGCCGAAGTCGCCACCCGCATCTGCGCCGGCCCCGGCTCGCGCGATTACGGCTACCTGAGCGTGCTGGTGCAGGCGCAAGCTAAAGCCGAGCGAGTCATGGAAGTCCCCGCCGCCGCCTTCCGCCCGCCTCCGAAGGTCGAGAGTGCGGTGGTGAAACTGACCCCGTTCAATAGCGGCATTGAAGACATCCCCAAGTTCCTAAGATTCGCGAGCGTGTGCTTCCGAATGAAGCGCAAAACGCTCCGCAACAACCTCGCGGCGGCCTATCCGAAGGAGATTGTGGATGCGTTACCGGAAGCTCGGATGCGGGCGGAGCAATTGCCGGTCAGTGAGTTGGTGCGTTTGTCGAAGCTGTTCGCCTAGCGAGCGCTCACAAACAATCCATCGAACTCCGCGCTGACATCGAGCTTCACTTCGACGCGTTTCTCCCCGGCCCCAATCAGCATCACACTCACTGTCTTCGATTTGAACCCCTTTGCCGAAAGACGAAAGATAGAATCTCCGACTGCAAGGTCCGTCCACACCACCTCGCCCACTTGGTTGGTCTCCATTTTCCGCAGCACTTTGTCATCCTTGTCTAGCAACTCAACAGTCACCCCAACAACGACAGCCCCGCTAGGATCCTGAGCTACCAACCGCAACCGCTTGTCCTGCGCCATCAACGGCGAAATCGCGGTCAGCAACGCACCGACTAGAACCGCCCTCCGAGTCCGAGGCTCGCGAGGCGACTCTCCGCCACGCATCCCACACACGTGCCCTCCCGACTCGCGCCACAACTTCTCCCACTCCGCCTCCGAGTAGGCCTCAATGTTGTGAACCAACGTATTGCACGTTCCACACAACCGAGCCCGCCCGTTCCCCTCCATCTCCACCCACTTCTTCGGGCAAGGGTTCGGAATAACGTAGAGTTCGTTCATAACGCCAGTAAGTTACGGACGCACGAAGTACCACACTGCCACGGACACGCCCGTGAAAACTGTCGCGAGCATCGCGACCATGCTCCACTGAATCGGACCTCGGCGATGCTTGTACCCCAGATAAAACAGCACAACCGCCATCGCCAGCGTGACCGGAATTGGATTCGGCATCGACGCCCTCTCGCAAGATATTCTAAATCCGATCATCTGCGCGTTCACATTCGCGGTTCCCTGCCCATCAGCATGCGGATTTCCTCAAGCTCGGACTATTCTGATTGACGGAATACCTGATACGTCATAGACTCGAATTGTGATCCGGTCTTTCCGATGCCGGGACACGGAAGCGCTATTCCAGGATCGGCTGGCGCTCCGGTTCCGTGCGATCGAAAGAGTCGCGCGGCGGAAGCTCATGTACCTGAATGCAGCGGGCAGGCTCGAAGATTTGCGCGTGCCGCCGGGGAATCACCTGGAAGCATTGAAAGGTTCTCGCGCCGGGCAATACAGCATCCGCATCAACGATCAATGGCGGATCTGCTTCGCGTGGCGGGACAACGAAGCGCACGACTTAGAGATTGTGGACTACCACTAACGCGGCCATGACCAAGAAGACACCCCAACTCGACCCCATCCACCCCGGCGAGATCCTCTCCGAGGACTTCATGCAGCCCCTCGGCATCAGCATCAACCGCCTCGCGCGCGACCTCCACGTTCCCCCGAACCGCATTCACGCCATCGTGCACGGAAACCGCTCCATCACCGCCGACACTGCCCTGCGCCTGGCCGCCTATTTCGACACCACACCCGAGACCTGGCTCAATCTCCAGACCGAGTTCGACCTGCGCCAAGCCCGCCGCACCCTCGGCCCCGAAATCGCCCGAGTAGTACGTCGCCCCAAAGTCGCATAGTACTAGTTCCGCAACTGACTGCAAACAATACAAATCGTTGACCCTCTGCCCCCCGTATGCTACCTTGCAAGGGCGGGAGCAAGCCGTAGGAAAGCGTGTGCGTAAGCGAGCGTCTTTGTAAGCCAGCACCTGGAGGCCGCCGCCCCTGCACGCTTGGAAGAACTATCTACTTATGAACCTGCGGTCGGTCTTCAGTCTCTTCTCGTCGGACCTCGCCATTGACCTGGGCACGGCGAACACCCTCGTGTATGCCAAGGGCAAAGGCATCGTTGTCAATGAACCCTCCATCGTCGCTCTGAACAAGAACACCGGCGACGTCGAAGCGGTCGGCCGCGAAGCGAAAGAGATGTTGGGCCGCACGCCCGGCTCCATCGTTGCCATTCGTCCCATGAAGGACGGCGTTATCGCCGACTTCAAAGTGACGGAGCGCATGCTGAACTACTTCATTCAGAAGGCGCACGGCCGCAAGATGCTGGTGCATCCGCGCATCATCATCGGCGTTCCTTCCGAAATCACCCAAGTCGAAAAACGCGCCGTCATTGACTCCGCGTATCACGCCAAAGCCAGCGAAGTGTACCTGGTCGAACAGGCCATGGTGGCCGCGATTGGCGCGGGTTTGCCCATCACCGAACCGGCCGGCAACATGGTCGTCGATATCGGCGGCGGCACTACCGACGTTGCTGTCATCTCTCTTTCCGGCATCGTGTACTCGCGCTCCGTGCGCGTCGCGGGCAATGTGATGGACGACGCGATCGTCCAGTACATGAAGCGCAAGTACAACCTGTTGATCGGTGAAACCACGGCGGAAAAAGTGAAGATGGCCGTGGGTTCGGCGTTCCCGCTCGACAAGCCGCTCTCCATCGAAATCAAAGGCCGCAACCTCGTCGAGGGGATCCCGAAAACGATCGTTGTGGACGACACCGAAATTCGCGAAGCCCTGGCCGAATGCGTCGCGACCATCATGAACGCCATTCGCGTCGCGCTCGAGCGTACCCCGCCTGAATTGTCTGCCGACATCAGCGACCGTGGCATCGTGCTTACCGGTGGTGGTGCGCTTCTCAAGAACCTGGACAAGCGTATTCGCCAGGAGACCGGCCTGCCTGTCTCCATCGCCGAGGATCCGCTGGCGTCCGTCGTGCTCGGCACCGGCAAAATGCTGACCGAGTTCAAGCTGCTCCGCCGTATCGCCATCGAATAGCGACAATTAGTAGACGCGTATGGACCTGTTGTTTTATCGCTACCGCCATCTCACCGTGCTGCTGGTAGTGATCCTTGCGCAACTGGGGCTGCTCGCGTTCCAGGTCCGCAATGACCAGGACGTGCGGCTCATCCGCGTGTGGAGCGTCGGTGCAGTCAGTCCACTCGCGCGCGTGCTGGAGTTTGCGCGCACCGGCGGGTCCGGCTTTATTGACGACTACTTCCTGTTAGTCGACGTGCGCCAGGAAAACAAGAAACTGCGCGACGATCTCGACGCCACGCTGCTCGAAAATCAGCGTATCAAAGCCGAGCTCGAAACCGCGCAGCGCGCCGAGGCCCTCGCGATGTTCCAGAAGGAAACACCCATGAAGACCGTGCCCGCGCGCATCTTCATGAACTCCACTGGCTCTAGTTCCACGGTGTTCGTCGATGTGGGCTCATCGCAAGGCGTGCAAAAAGGCATGGCCGTGATCACGCCCGCTGGCATCGTCGGCAAAGTGACCGCCGTCTATTCCAGCGCCTCCATGGTATTGCTCGCGACCGATCCGCTCTTCGCCGCAGGCGTCATCTCTCAGAAGAATCGCGCACAGGGCACGCTGAAGGGCGAAGGTAACGGCTCGCCGACGATCGATTTCGTACAAAATGAGCAGCCACTCGAAGTCGGCGAGTGGTTCTACACCTCCGGCAACGATTTCATCTTCCCGCGCGGCCTGCGCGTCGGCACCGTGACCACAGTGAAAAACGGCGTGCATCGCAAGGACATTCAACTGAAGCTCAGCGGCTTCGATCAAGGCCTGGAGCACGTACTGGTCGTCATCGAAGGCGTGCACGCGCCGATTCCCGAAGTCCCCGTCGAGTCCGCGCCGATCTCCCTGCTCGCGCCGCCCACCGAAGGCGCCGCGCCAACGGCCGACGGACAACCCGCGCGAGCTGCTCAAACCGGACCTTTGGCCACCGACGCAGATCGCGTCGTGGATAAGTTGCGCCGTTCCGGCACCGTGCGGAGCGCAGCTCCCGACGCAGTTCCGGCTGTCCCGGCCACTCCCACCCCGGCAGCGCGCCCATGACGGAGTTCAGCGCTCGCTACAGCGACACCCCTCGCAAGAAGAATCGCATCGCCCAGTACAAGTGGGCTGTCATCGCAGGCATCGGGCTCAGCGCGATTCTGTTCCAGGTCTATGTGCCGCGCTTTGTCAGCTACCTCTCGTTCCTGGAACTGCCGCTGCTGGTCACGGTGCACTTCGCGCTCATGCGCCGATCCCCGACACTCGGCGTCTTCCTCGGCTCCCTGATCGGACTCGCGCAGGATTCGTTGTCGTCAAACCCGCTCGGCATGTTCGGCATCGTGAAGACCTTGGTCGGATACTTTGCCGCCACCGTCAGCCAGCGCTTTGACGTCGAAACCTCCGGTGCGCGACTGGTGCTCGCCTTCTTCTTTTTCGTCTTCCACCAATTCTTCTACTGGGTGCTCGGGCGAGCCTTG
>CANIIC010000197.1 GCA_947467395.1 Bryobacterales bacterium | reverse complement strand
GCTGGGCGGCGGGTGCGGAGGCCGTGGGAGTCAATGCCATCTTCTAGCCGCAGCATCCATTGGCGTGCCAGGGCAAGCATGGAGTCGCGATTCACGCGGTGTTCGCGTTTATCCTGCAGGTCTGTCAGTTCCAGCGGATCGTCGGCGACGTTGTAGAGGCCGATGGTTTCTTCGCGCAGGTTCCAGACAATCTTATCGAAGCCGCGGGTGAGGGCTCTCCACTCGTCGCGGGTTTCGAGGCGGCCTTCGCTGTAGACGGAGTCCGGTTTCTCTCCCGCGCCATGCGTCAGCCATGTCGACAGATCGCGGCCTTGCGCGCCCGCAAGCTTGGATTGGCCGGTCAGGGCAAGCAACGTGGGGAGGAGGTCCGCGTGTGAGAACAGGACCTCGCTCGCCACGCGCGGTCGCAGATGATTCGGCCAGCGGATCGCGAGCGGCACATGAATGGAGCGATCGTGCGGGGAGTCTGTGCCATCAGAAGACGCGGACGTGATCACGGTGATGGCTTCGGGATCGTTGGGTGCCGCACGATCGAAGAAGTCCCACAGGGACGCGTCCTGTTTCGCGATCGCGTGCGGGAAACGGCCGCGCTCGATGGCTCGGGCGGCTTCGACGCGATCGGGGCAGCAGGCGTAGGTTCGAGGCAGCAGGACTGCCTGACGCGCGAAGGCTTCGGGAATGGCGTTGGTGGTCCAGATCAACGCGAGACGGAATCGTCGAGACTGCGCCAGAGCGAAGGCCGGGAGCAGAAGCAATCCTCGTCGAGTCACGTGACTACAATCGCACTTTGACGGGAGGCGTGCCAGGATCCCTGGCGCCGTCACCGATGGAATCAATCTTGGCCAGCGAGTAGAAGGGGAGCGGTCCGAATGTGACCGCACCTGGAGCAGGTTGTTCCACGATCACTCCGATCGCCAGCACCTCGCCGCCCGCGCTTTCGACCAGCTTCTTCGTTTCCGCAAGCTTCGCGCCGGTCCGGTAAATGTCGTCAACGATGATCACCTTCTCGCCGGGCGCGAGTTCGAGAAACTGGCGGAAGTGGAGGGGTTCGTTGTCGTTCTCGCGTTCGGACCAAAAGACACGGCGCGCGCGCAAGGCCTCGGCAACACCGTAAGCAACAGGTAGGCCGCCGATAGCCGGGGCGACGATGGAGACGTTGGGCAACAGGGCTCGGATGTCGGAGTTCCCACGGAATTTGCGGCTGAGGGCGACGCTGAGGATATTCGAGACTTGAAAGTCGCTCATCGTCAGCGCGACTTGCAGGTATTCGTTAGTGCGCAGACCGTTCGGGAACTCAAAATAACCGGAGCGCAGTCCCCCGGTACGGCGCAGCAGGGCGAGTACTTCGTCTTGGGTGGGGATCAGTTCCATGGAGGTTCCTTAATTCGCGCCGCGTCCGCTAATGACGGACGGAATGGTGCGCAGGATGATCTTCCAATCGAGGGCCAACGACCAGTTGTCGATGTACTCCATGTCGAGACGCATCCAGGTTTCAAAGTCGACGTTGTCGCGGCCGCTCACCACCCACAGGCAGGTGAGGCCGGGACGCATGCGGAGGCGGCGGCGCTGCCAGCGCTTGTACTGATTCACTTCCTCTGGGATGGCGGGGCGCGGGCCGACCAGGCTCATGTCGCCGCGCAGCACGTTCCACAACTGCGGCCATTCGTCGATGGAGAATTTGCGCAGCCAGCGGCCAACGGCGGTGAGCCGAGGATCATTGGGGATCTTGAGGGCGAGTTCTCGCTGGCTCAGGTGTTCGAGCGAAGCCCGCATGGCTTCGGCATCCTGGCACATCGAACGGAACTTGTAGAACGTGAAGCGGCGGCCGTTCAGCCCGCAGCGTTCCTGCCGGAAGATCGCCGGACCAGGCGAGGTGAGCCTGATCAGCAGTGCGATCAACAGCATGATGGGCGCGACCAGGATCAAGGCGGCTGTGGCGAGCACGATATCGGTGATCCGTTTCACCAGCAGCTTAATCTCATCATGCGGCGTGGCGGAGAACGTCAACATCGGCATTGCACCGAGTTTCTCGAGATGAATGCGGCTGTTCACATGCGGGAAGAAGTCGACGGCGATGCGCGTGCGGACGCCTTCTTCGTCGCAGATCATCAGGATCTCTTCGAGATCCCCCAAACGGCGCGTATCGGTGCTGAAGACCACTTCGTCGATGACGTGTTGACGCAGCATCTCCGGTAGAGCACGGATCGAATGCACCGGGTAGGGCTTGCTGATGGTGAGTTCTTTCGGCAGGTCGACGGCGCGTTCATCTTCGAAGAAGCCACGCAGTCGGACGCCATAGGAGGAAGCGGCTTCGTATTGTTCGGCCAGGCGCTGCGCCGCTTCGCCGATACCCACGATCATGACGTAATGCGGCACCGCGAATTCACGTCGAACAGCTCCCAGGATGCGCGTCGCATTGAGGCGGAAGATCGTGAGCAGCAGCCACGTCCAGGCGAGGAATAACGCTACGAACGGACGGCTGAGTTCCAGGCGCCAGAAGAATTCGAACAGAACCACAGCAACGCCACCGAGCAGACATTGCTGGAACGCGTCCCGCAGGATGATCTTCGGGTGCGTGCCTTCAATGCGATCGTAGACTTCCCACCAGGAGGCCAACGCAACCCAGGAGAAGGCGGACCAAATCAGCAGTGCAGCGGCAACGGAACGTTGCAGGTAGAAGTTGTTTTCGAGCTGAAGGTTCGCACGGGTCCAGTACGCCAACAGGAAGCCCAGCCCGATCAGCAGCAGGTCCGATGCGCCGTAGAGGATCCGAACTCTTCGATAATGCCCGGGAAACACTCACCAACAGAATACCGGATCGGCGTTGAAACCGCGAGGTTTAGGGATGAAGCTGAATAGCGGCGACAGTGCCATCGATCAGCCGCACGGCGCCCGAGGGCAGACTCTCATTGCGGTAGTGGTAGAGTTCCACCAAGTGGCCGTCTTCAAACATCGTGATGCGCGCGGAGGGTTCGCCCAGAGCGAGAACTTCGACGCGGGGCATCCCCTGAAGAATGGCGTCCAGATCGACGTTATGGGGAACGTGGGCCGGTTCGGGCTGCGGCTCGACCAAGGCGACCGGGACAGGTGCGGGGCGCGAGGAGGGCGCTTTGGCAGCGCGACGGGGAGGCGGCGGAAGAGGGACGTTGTTCGGTTCAGACACGGCGAAGCGGCTACCGCTGCCACTACCACCAGACTTAGGGACTCCGGGGCTAACCTGCAGGGTCGGCACACGCGAGGAAGAAGAAACGGCTTGGGGGATCGGCGGGGTGGACGTGCTATTTCTATCTTTTTCGGCCTTCTTCAAAACGCCGCCGGTTCGAGTGAAGGTCGAGGTGATGCTTTCGCTGACTTTCTTGCCGGCAACGCCACCGACCGCTGAGCCAGCGGCGACGGCGCCAAACTCCACCATCGATTGTGCGGAGAGGGCTCCGGTCGTAATCGCGACAAGAAAAAGGCAGCGCATAGAGAACACCCGGCCTCAGAGTACCAGCGAAAGCTGGGCCCTACGACCGGGTGTTTGCCTTAGATTGCCTTAGTTTTTTGTTTGTGTGCCGCTATTGACGGGGCACGTGCAGCGACATCAGGACCAGCACGCCGTCGATCTTGCTGAACCAGTGCGGGTTTTTTTCGGGGACGATGATGAAGTCGCCCTTGCCGATCTGGCGCGCGTTGCCGCCTTCGATGCCGGTGCCTTGCAGGTTTTCGGCGTTCTGGCGGGTCTCCCCGGTCAGTTTGCCGCCGGTGACCATGGTGGCGCTGCCATCGATGACGACGAACAGTTCGGCTTCGGTCTCGTGCACGGCCGCGGGGCCGACCGAGGCGCGGTATTCCATGTTCGCGTTGTAGGGCGCAAGACGCAGGATGGCGGAATTGACGATGGCCTGGCCGTCCTTGCGGTCATTCTTCGACTTGGCGATCATCTGCTGAATTTCCGCAGCGGAGGTGTATTCTTTGGGGGCTTGCGGCGCCTTCGCGCCACCTTTGCCTTGACCGGGTTGCTGGGCGCTGACGAGCGCGACGGTGAGGCCTAGGGCCAGAGCTAGATTGAGGAAACGCATGGAGGCATGCTACCACGCCTCGGAGGGAGTCGCGGCGCTACTCGCCGGCTTTGGAGATTTTCACGAGCTTGCCCGAGTGGTGTTCTTCGGTGACTTGGCTCTTGATGGTCTGCGGGTCGCGCCAGAAGTCGAAGTACGAAATCTGGTGGACACAACTGACGGTACAAAGCGGTGCGCAGGACTTTTCGGTGTTGTATTCACGGCGGACGTCTTCGAGCGTGTACTCGGGGAGGGGTTTGCCAGGGTACCCGCGCTGTTGCGAGCAGTAGTGCACCAAGCCGTCCTCGCAGATGTACATGTAGCGAGCACCAGCGCGGCACTTCCAGTCGTTGGGCTGACCAGCGGCGATCGCATCCTGGAAACCGTTGAAACGCGCAAAATTGCGCTTCTCCAGCGCCTTCATCTGGTGATAAATGTTGCGTTCGCGTTCGCCCAGCGGACGAAGCTGCCCGTCGCCATCGTGGATGATGCCGACCGTCGAAGAGAAACCGAGTTCGACTGCGCGCTTGCCGACGACCAGTGCGTCTTCCGGATTGTGGATGCCGCCGCCGACCACACTGTTGATGTTCACGTGGAACTCTGCGTGTTCGGCCAGCATCTGGAGCTTCTTATCCAGAACCTTGAGGCTCTTCTTGGACACGTCGTCGGGCATGACGTTGTCGATGGAAATCTGCAGATGATCCAGACCCGCACGGTTCAGGCGTTGGATGCGGTCCGGCATCAGATTGTAACCGTTGGTGATCATCCCGGCGATGCGGCCACGCTTGCGGATGGTCGCGATGAGGATGTCCAGATCGGGGTGCAGCAGTGGTTCACCGCCCGAGAAGGTGATGATGCGGGTGCCCAGGTCTGCCAGCTTATTGAGGCGGGCGACCATCGTATCGGTCGGCACGGGCTTCGAGAAATCGTCGTACTCGTTACAATACGTACACGCAAGATTGCAGCGGCGGATGGGAATAATGTGCGCCATGATCGGGTGGCCGGTCGAAACAGCGCCACCAGCGATCATCTGCAGTTCGCGCAGACGGCGGGTCATCGCCCTCCAACTGCGCCGCATCCGAAAAGCCGTATCTGACATGGAATCTTCTCTATTTAAGCACGTTCGCACCATTTCGGTAGTGGCCGTCATGGCGGGGGTGATATGGATCGGTTGGGCCGGCCTCCACAGGAGCCTGTGGCTGGATGAAGCGTGGGTGGCAAACTCCTTACGGGCAGGCACTTGGAGCGAAATGTGGTGGGGCGGCGAGTGGCTCCAAACCAGTCCTCCGGCGTGGCTGGCGTTGGGCCGATTGTGGCTGGGGATCGGGGGGTTGGCGACGGAAACCTTGCGTTCCTTTTCCCTCCTGTTCGCCGTAGTGGCGGCGATAGGTGTGTCTCGGGCGGCGACGGGCGCGGGAGCGCGGACCTTGGCTCCGCTGGTGGCCGCGGCACTGATGTTCCCAACGGTCGCGTCTGAGTATTTCTTCTCCTTCAAACAGTACGGCGCGGAGGCCGCAGCGGTGAGCCTGGTCCTATGGGCCGCAGCCGAGGGGTCGACGATGGTGCTGACGGCGGCGACGGCGGTACTGCTGACGCTAGCGTATCCGCTGGCGTTCCTGCTACCAGGTCTGGCGCTGCTGGTCTGGCATCGGGAGGGCCTGCGAAAGGCTGTGGTGTTCGCCGGAGTTTGCGGAGTCGTGCTGGCGGGACTGTATGTCGGGTTCATTCGCCCGAACGTGGAGCCCAATTTGTGGAGCTACTGGGGCGACAGTTTCCGCGAGGCTTACGGACCGAGTGTGTGGTTGTGGATCGCGACGAGCGTGGCCTTGATCGCGCACGCGCTGCGGAAACGGAATTATTTCCTACTGGCCTGTGCCCTGCCCTGTCTGTTGCTGGTGATCACGGAAGCGGCGGGCTGGTATCCGGCCAGCCCCCGAATGCGCTTATTCGTACGTCCGTGTTTCCTGCTAGGAACTGCGATGGTTCTGGAGGAACATCTCACATTCCCGTGGTTGGGGTGGGCCGCGCCCGTGGCGGCCGTGTTGCTCGCCGTGAATGGGGTAGCTGGGTACAACGCGGATCCGTTTGAGGACTATCCGGCGACGATGGCGTATGTGAAGGAACATGCCCGGCCTGAGGATCTGGTGCTGGTGCATGCGGACGCGCGGCAGGGGTTCCTTCTCTATACGGCGATGAATCACTGGGACCGCCCGGTGCAATTCGGCGACACGGGCTGGCCGTGTTGCGCCAGGGGACGAGAGATTCAGAAGCCATCGGAACGGAGCGTGCGGGCCGATGTGGACCGCTTGCTGCCAGCCGGGTTTCGAGGACGGGTGTGGCTGGTGTACACGAACCGTCCGCTGCACTGGAAGTTTCTGGGACTCGATGAAGGCGATCTGTGGCGTCGCTCCGTGTGGGATCGAGGCTGCCCGCCGGTGGATTATCGCGACGTGGCCGGGATCGTCGTGAGTCCGATGGACTGCAAATCACCTTGATGGCGTGTGCTTCTCCAGCATCTTGCGACGCACCACGCCGCCGTAGACGTTGCCTTTGGAATCGACGCCGACGGCTTCGGCGCCGCTGTGATCTTCGGTGGTGGACTCCAGGTCTTCGATGAACGCCGTGACCTTGCCGTCCTTGGCGCTGCCGATGCGAATGCCCTTCTTCCAGCCGGGCTCGTCGGGTCCCCAGGATTCGGAGTCGGCAACGTAGAGCCTGTCGTCCTTGGTGATGTACAGTCCGCTGGG
>CANIIC010000196.1 GCA_947467395.1 Bryobacterales bacterium | reverse complement strand
GCGCTCATCGAGCTGCTTGGCGGTGCGGGACGTGCCTCGCGCCAGCGATTCCATGAAATCGTCATTGGGCAGCGGGGCTGGATCTTCTTCTTCGGTGCCGAGGGTGTTGTAAAACGCCGCGATGGCGTCTTCGATGGATTGAGAGCGCTGGTCCCACAGGAACAGCACTTGGAGTGCGCGTTGACGCGATTTGTGTCTGGCTGGCATCTAGTTTCCGAACTGTGCCATTTCAATCACAGTCATAGCAGCATCATAGCCCTTGTTGCCGAGTGCTCCCCCGGCGCGAGCCTGAGCCTGTTCCAAGGTATCCGTTGTTAGAACGCCGAATGCAACGGGCACGCCGGTTTCGAGCATCACTTGTTGCAGGCCGCGCGCACATTCGCCCGCGACATAGTCAAAATGTGGCGTATCGCCCCGGATGACGGCGCCCAGCGCGACGATCGCCTGATAGCGCGGAGACAGTTTTTTTGCGGCAAACGGCAGTTCGTAGGCTCCGGGCACGAAAAATACGTCCACTACGTCGGCTTTCGCGTCTGCGAGCGCTTTTTGGGCGCCTTCCATCAGCTTGCCGGTGACGTGTTCGTTGAAACGAGCCACCACAATGGCCACTTTCATGCCCCGCGCGCTCACGTTCGGGTTCCAATTCGGGGTTTCAGCAGACATCGTGTGAGATAATCGAGATTCCAGCATACCGCGCTCGAACATCAGATGGATCCCCAGCGAATCCGAAATTTCAGCATCATCGCCCATATTGACCACGGCAAGTCGACCCTCGCGGATCGATTGCTGGAGGTGACGGGCGCGCTCAGCCAACGCGAAATGATGGCACAAGTGCTTGACTCCATGGACTTGGAGCGCGAGCGCGGCATTACGATCAAGGCGCACGCTGTGCGTTTGACGTACATCGCCAAGGACGGCCTTGAGTATCAGTTGAACCTGATCGATACGCCGGGCCACGTCGACTTTTCCTACGAAGTGTCGCGCAGCCTGCAGGCGTGCGAAGGCGCTTTGCTGGTGGTGGACGCATCGCAAGGCGTGGAAGCACAGACTCTGGCGAACACGTATCTGGCGTTGAGCCACAATCTTGAGATCATCCCGGTGATCAACAAGATCGATCTGCCTTCGGCTGAGCCGGAGCGCATTCGCGAACAGATCGAACAGTTGATTGGCTTGGACGCGAGTGGCGCGATCCTGTGCAGTGCGAAGTCCGGGCTTGGCATCGAGGACGTTTTGGAGGCTGTGGTCCACTTGGTGCCGCCGCCGAAGGGGTCGCCGGAAGCTCCGCTGCGTGCGCTGATTTTCGATTCGTGGTTTGATCCGTACCGCGGTGTGATCATCCTGGCGCGTATCATCGAAGGCCGTGTCCGCAAGGGACAGAAGATCCGGTTGTGGTCGAACGGCAAGCAGTTTGAAGTGGACGGCGTGGGCTACCAATCGCCGAAACCGATTCCGTGCAATGAGCTTGCGGCGGGTGAAGTCGGCTTCCTGTTCGCCAACATCAAGACGGTTTCCGATGCGCAGATCGGCGACACGATTACGGATCAAAACAATCCGGCGTCGGAGCCGCTGCCTGGGTTCGAGCCGCTGAAGCCGATGGTGTTCGCCGGGTTGTATCCGGTGGAATCGCATGAGCACGGGCTGTTGCGCGATGCGCTTGAGAAGTTGCGGCTGAACGATAGTGCGTTTAGTTTTGAGCCGGAAAACTCGATCGCGTTGGGCTTCGGCTTCCGCTGCGGGTTCCTGGGCTTATTGCACCTCGAAATCGTGCAGGAGCGGCTGGAGCGCGAGTTCAAGATCGATCTGATCACGACGGCGCCGGGAGTGCGGTACCGGATCACGCTGCTGGATGGAAGCACGGCGGAAGTGGACAATCCGTCCAAGTTCCCGGATCCCTCGGAGATTCTGAAGATCGAGGAACCGATCATCGAAGCGACGGTGATCACGCAGGAAGAGTATATCGGCGAGATTCTGAAGTTACTGGAAGAGAAACGCGGCATTCAGAAGAAGTTCGAATTCATCGGCGGCAACCGAGTGATGTTGATGTATGAGATGCCGCTGAATGAAATCGTGCTGGACTTCTTTGATCGCCTCAAGTCGGCTTCGCGCGGGTATGCCTCACTCGATTACCATCTGTCCGGGTATCGCGTCTCGAAGATGGTGAAGCTGGATGTTCTTGTCGCAGGCGAGCCGGTCGATGCGTTGTCGTTGATCGTGCATACGGAGTTCGCCTACGAACGCGGCAAGGCGCTGATCCACAAGTTGCGGCAGTTGATCCCACGGCAGCAGTTCGAAGTGGCGCTGCAGGCGGCGATCGGCGCGAAGGTGATTGCTCGCGAGACGATTTCGGGCATGCGCAAGAACGTGCTGGCCAAGTGCTACGGCGGCGATATTTCGCGTAAGCGGAAACTGCTGGAGAAGCAAAAAGAAGGCAAGCGCCGCATGAAGCGCGTGGGTAAAGTGGACATTCCGCAGGAAGCGTTCCTGGCCGTGCTGAAGGTGAGCAGTTCGTCGGACGACGACGATTAGGGCTATTCGGCGTCCAGTTTGTGCGCGACGATGCTGATGCTCGCGGCGTTGGCGCGGGCGAGCAGATCTTCTCGATCCAAAAGCAGTGTGCGACCGGCATCTACGGCTAGGGCTGTGGTGCCGGTTTCCTGCATTACGTCGATCGTTTGCGGGCCGACCACGGGCACGTCGAACAACAAGTGACCTCGGCGGCGGGAGCCTTTCACCAGGCGCAGGGGTTTGCCTTCGACCAGCGATGCGGCTCGGCGGAGCATCGCGTCGGTGCCTTCCATAGCCTCCACTGCAACCACCGCGCGTTCGGCGATGGCGACGCTCTGACCCACGTCATGCATGGAGAGCGCTCCTGCGATGCGGCGACCATAGTTGATGTCGCGTTCTTCGTCGGAGTTCGGTTTGCGCTTGGTGAGCACGCCTTCGGGGGCGAGCAGGTCTTTCAAGAGCAGGGTCGAATCGGCGAGTTGGATACCTTCATCGGCGAGCACTTTCGCGACGCCGCCGATCAAGGCGTCCGTGTTTTTCGCATCGAGTGACATCAGCAGCTTAGCGAGTCGCCAGTCGGGGACGATCGCGGAGAAGATCTTGACGTGCTTCACTTGGCCGCACATCATGATCTGCGTGATGCCCTCCTTCTTGCAGATGTCGATGAGCTTCGAGAGTGCGCCGAGCGAGATCCAGTAGCACTTGGGAGCGAGGGTTTCGATTTCGGGGGCGGCTTCCTCTTTGATGCCGATGGCGACGACGTCGATCGCGGCTTTGCGGGCGGCTTCCAGGGCGAGGATGGGGAAGCGGCCGTTGCCGGCGATCATGGCAATCTTCTTTGCCGTCACTTTATAAACCCGCGTTCCGATGTCGCGATGAACCCGAGCAGTTCTTCCAGTTCGGGAGTCATGGTGATCTCGGCTTTGATCTTCTCGATGGCCTGCGAGGTGTTCAGCTTCGGGTCCTTCATGAAGCGGAACGATTTGTGGAGGCCTTCGATGGTGTCGGTCGCGAAGCCGCGGCGTTCGAGGCCGGTGGAGTTGGCTGCAAAGAGTTTGGTTTCGCGCGGACTGACGGTGGTGGAGAACGGCAGGACGTCCTGCGTGATGACGCTGAAGCCTCCGACGATGCAGTGGCGGCCGATGCGGCAGAACTGATGGACGGCGCTGCCGGCGCTGACGACGGCCCAATCGCCGACGGTGACGTGGCCGCCGAGCGTGGCTCCGTGGCCGATCACGCAATGGCTGCCGACGTGCGAATCGTGCGCGACATGGGTGTAGGCCATCAACAGGTTGTCATCGCCGATGGAGGTCAGCATGCCGCCGCCTTCGGTGCCGCGATGGATGGTGACGAACTCGCGGATCTGGTTGCGGTTGCCGATTTTCGTGCGGGAACGCTCGCCGTGATACTTCAGGTCCTGCGGGGCGACGCCGACGGTAGAGTACGGATGAAACAGGTTGTCTTCACCGATTTCGATGGGGCCTTCAATATAGGCGTGTCCGAGCAAGCGCGTGCGCGCGCCGATGACCACGTCCGCGCCGAGGATGCAATAAGGGCCGATCTCCGCGGTGGGATCAATCACCGCGCTGCTATCGATGATCGCGGTGGGATGAATCGCCATGAGTTACTGCGCCGGACGATCCTGCAGGACGCACATGCAGGTCGCTTCCGCCACGACTTCGCCGTCGACTTTGGCCACGCCGCTCATTTTGGCGAGCGACGCCTTGCGCTTGATCAGCGTCATGGTGATGACCAACTGGTCGCCGGGGCGCACGGGTTTGCGGAACTTGGCTTCCTCGACCGAGGCCAGCAGGACCAGCTTTGAGCCGCGATCCGGAATGGTGCTGAGCACCTGGACGCCGGCGGTCTGGGCCATGGCTTCGATGATGAGGACGCCGGGCATCACCGGGAAGTCCGGGAAGTGGCCGTTGAAGAACGGCTCATTCGACGTCACGTTCTTGATGCCGACGATGTGGGTCTCGTCCAGCTCCAGAATCCGGTCCACCAGCAACATGGGGTAGCGGTGGGGAAGAATCTTGCGAATTTCGTCAGTATCTAGAACAGGCATGCGGTTCGGCCATTATAACAAGCAGCTACTATAGAGATACGATGCTGCGCCGCCTCCGATGGCTGCTTCCTGTGGCCATTCTCGCCATTCTTGGGGCCGTGGCGACACTCTACCTGCGACAGCGAGCCCTGTTGGATCAGAGCGCGCCGAAGCGGCCCAAACTGCTGGAATCCGGTGTGGAAGGTCGCGCTTTGGACTGGTGCTATGACCAGGCGCACGGCGATAAACCTCGGGTGCAGATCTGCGCTTCGAAGATGAACAACGTAGATGGGCGCATCGATATGGAAGGCGTCCAACTCAAGCTGTTTCATGAAGACGCCACATCCTTCGATCTGGTCACCAGTGAGCTGGCGCAGTTCAACGAAGCCGAGCGCAAGCTGTATTCCGACGGCGATGTGGAGATTACGCTGGCGGTTCCGGCGGAAGGCGCTTTGCCGGGGCGGTTGCTGAAGATTCACAGCTCCGGCGTGGAGTTTTCGAGCGAAACGGGTGAGGCCACGACCTCCCGCGCGGTGAGCTTTGAGTTCGACACAGGTGGCGGTTCGGCGGTGGGTGCGCACTACAATCCAGCGAATCGGCAGCTGCGCATGGACAACAACGTCATCCTCGATTGGCGCGGGAAGCGGGCCGACGCGCAGCCCATGCACATCGAAGCGGGGCAGGCCTGGTATCTGGAAGCGGAGAATAAGGTCCTGTTTCCGCAGTGGGCGAAGCTGACGCGTGGAACGCTGCAGATGGATACAGGCAATGGCGAGGTCCTGCTGAACGAAGGCGAGATTCAGCGCGCGGACATGCACGCGGCTCGCGGAACGCAGAGTTCCGGGAATCGGAATGTGCAATATGCGGCCGAAGACATTCACATGTTGTTCGATGAACACATGACCGTGAAGTCGATTCTGGCGGAGCGCGATGCGCGGCTGATTTCGACGGCGACGAGTGCGCGGACGACGGTGACTGCGGATCGGCTGGATCTGAACTTTGTCGCGAGCAGCAATGACAGCATTCTGACGAACGCGGTGGCGACGGGCAAGAGCGTGGTGAGTGCGGAGCCGATTGCGCGGCCGGGGGCGGCTGCTCCGGAAACACGCGTGCTGAAGAGCGACGTGGTGTGGATGTTTATGCGGCCGGGCGGGGAAGAGATCGATCGGGTGGAGACGACGGGCCCGGGCACGCTGGACTTCGTACCAAATCGGCCGGAGCAGGTGAAACGAAATCTCAAGGGCGATCGGATATGGATCACGTATGGAGCGGCGAATCGCATCGACAAGTTCCGCTCCATCAACGCGGTGACGCGCACGGAGATGCAGCCGCCGCGCATTACCGAAAGCAAAGAGATCCTGGCGTTTTTCGATGCGAATAGTGTGCTGACGCGCCTGGAGCAGAACACGGACTTCAAGTATCAGGAAGGCGACCGGCGCGCGAATGCTCGCAAGGCGTCGATGGAGCAGGCGACCAATCTGTTAGTGCTGGATGGTGCGGCGAGTACGTCGGATCCCACGGGCAAGGTGAATGCCGACAAGATCACGCTGGATCAGAAGACGGGCAACTACACGGCCGAGGGCAATGTTGCAACGACTCGCCAGCCGTCGCGCAAGGGCGGGTCTTCGGCCATGTTATCCAACGAAGAGATCATGCAGGCGACAGCCAAGCGCATGACTGCGACGGACAACAACCAGAAGATTCATTACGAAGGCGATGCCAAGGCGTGGCAGGGCGCGAACCGGGTGACCGGGGACAAGCTGGATATCGACCAGCTAACGCATATCATGCAGGCGCACGGCAAAGTGGAGACGCAGTTCTTCGATAAGAATGCGAAGGCCGGGCCGGCGATCTCGACGATGGTTCGGTCGTCGGATCTGGAGTATTCCACCGAAACGCGCATCGCGCATTACACGGGCGGCGTGCATTTGGAACGTCCGGGGCTGGTGGTGGATTCGAAAGAGTTGCGCGCGTACCTGAAGAACACGGACGCGGATTCATCGCTGGACAAGGCATTCGCCGATGGCGCGGTGAAGATGGTCAGCACGACGACGGTGCCGGGCAAGACGAAGCGCATCCGGACGGGCACGTCGGAACACGGTGAGTATTACGTGGATGAACAGCGCGTGGTGCTGAATGGAGGCCAGCCGTTGCTGGTGGATAGCGAGAAGGGCCGCACTACGGGCTGTGAATTGACGTGGTGGGCCAACAATGATAGGCTCCTAGTGGGTGGCGGCCAGAACTGCCCAGTTCAGACCGTAATTCCCAAGAAATAAGCGTTGTGAGCATCCTCCAGACAGCGGAAATCGC
>CANIIC010000195.1 GCA_947467395.1 Bryobacterales bacterium | reverse complement strand
TACTCGATCGCCCCGAACGGGCAGGGTTTTATGGACCATCCGTACTTGACGACCGGTTCGCTCCACGGCATGGTTGCGAACGGCGTCTTTATCGGCAGTTCGACGGAAAACCGCTTGAACGACATCTTTATCGCAGTTCCGGCGGCATCGGCCACGGTGGGCACGTTCTCCGGGAACTACACGATGGACTACTACCTGGTGGGCGGCACGAGCGCGAATTCGTACGATACGATCGCGCAGGTGACGGCGAATGGCGCGGGCAGTGCCGGGACGGTCTCCGCGAAGACGTACCTGGGCAACTCCACCACAACGGTAAACCAGAGTTTCTCTGGAGTGACCTATAGCTTCACCAATGGCATCGGGACGATGACGTTTCCGACCACCAACCAGCCGGCCATCGGCGGGGCGAAGCAGTTGTTGATTTCGCCGGACGGGAATTTCATCTTCGGCGGTTCGACGAATACGTCGGTGTTCGATTTCTTTGTGGGCGTGCGGCGTTCGAGCGGCGCGGTGCCGAAGCTGTCGGGACTCTACTATCAGATGGGGCTGAACCACTCGCCTGGGTCCCTGGACACGTATTACGGGGCGTTTAACGCTCGCGCCGGCACAATTCTGGAACATCAGCGGTATTTGGCCGTCGGGAATCAGGTCGCTCTGAACTACACGGCGTCGGCCGTCTACCCGGAGGCGGGCGCAACGGACTACACCGACACGATTTCCGATGTGGAGTACACGGTGAGCCAGGACGGCAAGTACCGGATCGGAGCGGGGCAGTCACCGTATCTTGGCCTGCGGGTCGCGATCGCGGGGCCGAAGTTTACGGCTCCCAGCTCGGCTCCTTATGTTGATCCGACCGGTGTGATCAACGCGGCCAGCTTCGCGCCGTTCACCACGGGCGTGGCTCCGGGTGAACTGCTGAGCATCTACGGGGCGAACCTCGCGAATTCGACGATCGTGACGCAGGGCGGTACTCCGTTCCCGACGACGCTGGGCAATGTTCAGGTGCTGTTCAACAACGTACCCGGAGCGATTTACTTCGTCAGCTCCGGCCAGATTGCCGTGATCGTGCCTTATGGCATCACAGGATCTGTGGTGCAGATTCAGGTGGTGAAGGGCGGCGTGACGTCGAACGCGGTGACGGCGTTCCGTTACCTGACCAGCCCGGGTATCTTCTCGCAGGCGCAATCGGGTGAAGGCATCGGCGCCGTGCTGCACGCGAATTATCAGCTGGTGACGGAGGCGAATCCGGCCAAGATCGGCGAGACGGTGCAGATCTTCTTGACCGGCCTAGGGTCGGTCTTCCCTTCGATTTCGGATGGCGGGTTGGGCAGCAGTAACGCATCCAGCTTGAACCAGACCACGCCGGGCGCCGTGAAGGTTTACATCGGCAATGTGCTCGCCGATGTGGCATATGCCGGGCTTGCCCCGGGGCTGGCCGGGTTGTATCAGGTGAACGCGACGGTACCGACGGGCGCGGGTTCGGGAAACGTGTTCCTGGATGTAAACACGTCGGACGCGATCACCTCACAGGTAGCGCTCCCGGTGGCTCCGGCGGCGTCTTCGGACGCAGTGCCAGGCGCGAAGCCAGACAGCAAAGAGCCGGCGCACCGGCGGTAAACGGGGCCGTCGGGCTTGTGTTACAATAGTTTACGTCTATGGCAACCAAACCGGCATTCGCAACGGGCGCCCAAGTGGAGCACACCAAGTTCGGTCTGGGCAGCGTAATGTCCTGCAACGAAGAACACATCGTGGTGAAGTGGGACGACCACGGGGAGAAGAAGTTTGTGCTCTCGATCATCCTGCCTAACCTGAAGAAGAGCGATCGCCAGCCGCCTGCTGAAAAGCGCCGCGCGACCCGCACGACGAAGAAAAAAGTCGCTGCCGCCGCACCCGCTACTGAAGAATAAACACGCAGCACGCGTGTTATGATCGACAGCGGGAGGGCTACAAGATGTTTGGCACACTTGGTGTACCGGAAATCGCTGTCATCTTTATTCTGGCCCTCGTTCTGTTTGGGCCTAAGAAGCTTCCAGAACTAGGGCGGACCATCGGCAAAGCGATGACCGAATTCCGTCGCGCTTCGAACGACCTCAAAGCTACGTTCGATCGCGAGATGCATACCCTGGAGCGGGAAAGCAAAGAAATCCAGAGCACCACACGGCAGACGGCGCGTGAAATTGCAGACCATGCCAGCTACGATATGGTCCCGTCGGCTACCATGTGGAATCCACTGGAAGAGGCAGTACAAGAAGCCTCTGCAGTGCTGGAATCCGCATCCTCGCAGGAAACTCCTGCGACCGTAGGCGCTTCTGAAGTTTCAGGCGCTGAATCAACCGGCACCGAGACGGCTGCCGCTATTCCTGCTGTTGGTATCGAAGGGACGGTCCCTCGCGGGAGCGCTCTCGAGCCGGTGCAGGAAGTAGCGCAGGACGTGGTGACCGAGGCCAAGCCGGAGCAGCCGGCCAACGGCTAGTTTCACTTCAAAATAAAAATGGACCAGCAGAACGACGGCAGCCTGCCGCCGGATCAAGAAACTCAACCCATTCGCTACCCGGACGATCCGGAGCACGGTCTCGACCCGACGATCGAGCCTCCGACGCCGCCTGCGCTGGCGCAGAAACGCCCGCCTCCACCGCCTCCGCCTGCTCCGCCGGCCGAGGAGGATGAGGATGAAGGCATGCTGCGCATGTCGTTCCTGGAACATCTGGAAGAGCTGCGCGCCCGCCTGATCGCGATTCTGATCGGCGGGGGCGTGGCGTTCTCGCTGTCCATGATCTTCGCGATCCCTGTGTGGGAATTCGTGCAGGCTCCGCTGCGGTATGCCGTGGATCAAGTGGGCGGCGAGATCATCGCGATCACGCCGATGGAACAGTTCACCATCATCTGGATGTGGGCTCCGTTGCTGGTGGCGATTTACCTGGTGGCTCCGTGGGTGCTGTATCAGGTGTGGGGCTTCATATCTCCGGGGCTGTATCCGCGGGAGCGCAAGTGGGCGGCTCCGTTCATCATTGTCACGGCTGGTCTGTTCATCGCCGGTGGTGCGTTCGCGTATTTCGTCGCGCTGCGGTTTGCGCTGGTGTTCCTGTTAGGGCTGGGCGCACCGACGGGAGTGAAGGCGACGATCTCGATTGAGAGTTACTACTCCCTTTTCGTGAACGTGATCCTGGGCGTATCCGTGCTATTTGAACTGCCAGTGGTGGTGTTCTTCCTGACACTGCTCCGTATCACGACGCCGGGCTTCCTGATCCGAAACTCGCGCTACGCAATTCTGGGGATCGTGATTCTGGCGGCGATCGTAACGCCGACGCCTGACCCTGTGAATCTGGCCTTGTTCGCCATCCCGATGATTCTGCTGTTCTTCCTGGGCGTGTTCGCCAGCTACCTGCTGGTGCTGAACCGTGAAGGGCAGAAGTTCCCGTGGAAGGCGCTGCTGATCTGGCTGGGTTCGGTAGTGTTCCTGGTGGCGGCGACCGCGGCCGTAGCGGTTCTCCAGTACGGATATCATCTGATCCCGAACTGGCCGTTCATCACGAAATAGTGAGGCGGGTTCGCCCTAGGCGGACCCCCTCCAATCACCCTAATACTCCGCGCGCCAGCCGCCGATAGAACCAGAGAAGAACGTTATGCTCTGGCTCTATCTACTCGCGGCAGTGACCGTACTCGTGATCGCCCTCCGGCGTGTTGTGCAGCGGCAGACACCGCTCAGCGATGAGCTGTATTCCAGCAAAGTCGCGGTGGAGCACGTCTATAGCGGCATGGCCTGGGTTCGCTACGACGGCGTCGTGGGGTCGGTGAATCAGGCTCTGGCCGATGAGTTTGGCGCGAAGTCCGATCTGCTGGAACACGAGTGGTATCTGATGTTTCCTGCTTCGGAGCGACCGCGGGTGAAGGACGCGTACACGCAGATGCTGCTGTCCGGCATCGCCAACGTGGATACCCTGATTGAACCAGCCGATGGCCGTCACCAACCGGTTCACCTACGTCTGATCGCGGTGCATGACCACAAGTTGCGGCTGGTGGGGCATCACTGCATCATTCACGATTCTTCGCGGGAACGGGCTCTCGAAAAGCAGATCCAGCAGTTATCGCTGGCGCTCGCGCATGCCGGTTACGAATTGGCTCCGGAAGCAGTCGAGGAAGATCTCGCGCGCTCAGCCCGCAAGGGTTAACGAGGGCGGACGTTGTGGAGTTCCCACCAGAACAGCGTTCCGGGCACAGCCAGCAGCAGCAAGACAGCTAGCATCAGCAGGAAGGCCAGCTGCCAGGGGCTCAAGTAAGCGACGATCCGGGCCCGCAGGGGCATTTTTTGTGTCAGGGGCTGAGTGAGGCTGAAGTTCGGAACGGCAACGGGCTCCGGTTTGGCTGTCTGCGCCTCAAACATCTCCGCGAGAAGCACGCGATCGGTACATTCCTGGCAATCCACCAAGTGACCCTGGAAGGCGTCCCGGTCGGCGGGAGCGAGTTCGCGGCGAAGGTAGCGGCCGGCGATATCGTGCTGGTCGATGTAGGAGTGGTCCATGTGCTGCGTCGCGGGTCGCATCTGTCGCTCGACCCGATTATGCCACAGGCGGAAGTCTATGGTAGACTAAGATTTTGAAATTGTACTAGGAGTGTCTCTACAGTTATGGCGAAGGTTTGTGAAGTTTGCGGCAAGGGTCCCCAGTTCGGAAACCGGGTCAGCCACGCCCACAATGTGACCAAGCGCCGCTGGAACGTGAATCTGCAAAACGTTCATGCGGTTGTGAACGGTGCGTCTAAGCACGTGCGTGTGTGCACGTCCTGCATCCGTAACGGCAAAGTCCAGAAGGCTGCGTAAGACCCCGGGAGCGAAGCTCCCTCCCCAAGAGAATGCCTGATTTGGCCGCCTGGCAGTGGATGCTGGGCGTGTTTTCCGCGTTCATGATCGGCGTGGCGAAGACCGGTGCGCCCGGAATCGGCACGCTGGTCGCCCCACTGATGGTGATCCTGGTGGGAGACGCGCGTCATGCCCCCGCGTGGGCGCTGCCAGTCCTGATTACCGCCGACGTTTTCGCGGTCTGGTATTGGCGGAAACAGGCGGAAACCCGCCAGTTGTTTTCCTTGGCTCCGTGGGTGTTGGCCGGTATCGCCGGTGGCGCGTTCGCGCTGGGCCTGGAAGAACTCCTCATCCGTCGCATTTTGGCCATCATCGTTTTCGCGATGCTGGCGATCTACCTGAAGCGCCGTCTTTCCCCTGCTTCAGACGTGCATGGCAACCCCGCGTTTTATGGCCTAGCCACCGGATTTTCCTCGACTGTCGCCAATGCCGCCGGCCCGGTGATGAACCTCTACCTGCTGAGCCGGAAGCTCCCCAAAGAAGAATTTGTCGCCACGGGTGCGTGGTTTTTCCTGATCCTGAATCTGGCGAAGGTTCCGGTTTACGCATATCACTCGCTTTACAGCCCGGAATCGCTCACCTTTGACGCGATGATGATCCCCATCGTGCTGGGTGGCGCCTATGCTGGCCGCTGGCTGGTGCGGGTCATGCCGCAGAAGCTGTTTGAGGCTGCGGTGATCGGCCTGACCGCAGTGTCCTGCGTGCTTCTCTTCCGCTAAACCGGTCGCGATTCCACGACGGCGAAGCGATGCTTCCATCGTAAGAACGGCGTTTCGAGGTATCGGTACGAGAGGGCGGCTGCTGCGACGGTGAGCGCGAATCCTCCAAGTGCTGACCCAGCGATGCGCAAAGCGGCGACGTGGAAGACATAGAGTCCGAAGCTGACTTTTCCCAAGTAACCCAGTGCAGGATGTGACGCAGGGAAGCCCAGCGTCCCCCACAGAATCGCGATCGATGCAGCGGCGGCCACAGGATACGTCCAGAGGGCGGCCCAGCCAGCATGGTTTCCGACGGCACCGGCCAGTAGTATCGCGCCCAAACCTCCGCCAATCCACAAAGCTCGGGAATCCGCAGCACCTGTACGACCCGCGAGCAGAATTCCTCCGGCGATCGGATCCAGGCGTGCGAGCGTGTTGCACCACACCGCTGGATGTTCCGCGTGCACCATCGTCAGCCGCGTTATCCAGGCAACGGCCAGCATCGCCCACGCCCAGGTCCGCACGTGGCGCACGCTACGGCGCACCAGCCAGGGCCAGGCGATGTAGAACTGCTCCTCAATCGAAACCGACCATAGCAACGAGAACGAACTGGCGGGGTACCCGAGCGTCGCGCACACCCAGTTCCCGCTGAGCAGCAGGAACCCGGCGACGTAGCTGGGCGGCAGCGAGTCGGCGGGGTCCCAGAAGTGCATCGCCGGAGCCAGGACCAACAACGCGAAGAAGTACAGCGGCCAGATCCGCAGGATGCGGCGTTTGTAGAACGCGGGGAGGTTCAGCGAGCCGGTGGCACGGTGCTCGCGCAGCAGGAGCTCGGTGATGAGATAGGCGCTTAGGGCGAAGAAGAGATCGACGCCGAAGGCTCCGGCTCGGCCTGCGATGGCGAGGAACTGCGCGGCGGCCCTGGGAAGTGGGTAATCGGCCGAGGAATGGGGTAGGGTGTGATGGAGGAAGACGAGCAAGAAGGCGGCAAAGCGCAAGACATGCAGCTCCGGGCGATGAAATCGGACCGGGGACTGCGGCGCGAGGCGCGGACTGGCGGACACAAGAATTAGTGCCGCAGCGGCCGCGAAAGTTCTCATTCGAAGGCAAAGATGCTACACTGACGGTGATGCCCTTCCCGGGGCATGCAAGTGTCGGGGCGTGGCTCAGCCTGGCTAGAGCGCCTGCTTCGGGAGCAGGAGGTCGGAGGTTCGAATCCTCTCGCCCCGACCATTTCTTTCAATACCTTCCGAAAAGATGACCGCAGTTTCCGCAAGCATGTACGGAAACTTTTACGGAACGGTTCTCTATTCGTCGCACAGCGAACCATTGCTGGTTATTAACCAACCACCAGTGGTGAAACATCGATC
>CANIIC010000194.1 GCA_947467395.1 Bryobacterales bacterium | reverse complement strand
GTGCCGCGCCATTTGCTGCTTGCCGATTTTAATAACGATTCCCGCCTGGACATGGCGATCGCGACGGGGTCCACGTTGCCCGGTGCGGGACGCATTCAGGTGCGTTACAACTTGGGCGGCGGCAACTACGGCAACGTGCAGACGATCAACACCAGCGTGACGCCGTATCGCTTGGCGGCGGCGGATTTCAACGGTGATTTCAAGGTCGACCTCGCCTACATCCCCGTGGCGGCAAATGGGAGCACGCCTGCCGGTATTGTGCTCAATCGCGTGGACAATCTGTTTCAGCCCCCGGCGACGGTGGCGCTGAAGCCTTACTCCAGCCTGGGTGTGAATCTCTCTCTGGGCGCGATTCAAACCGCGGATCTGAATTTCGATGGCGCAATGGATCTGTTGATCGGCGCACCGTACAACGACGGTGGAGGCCTCGCGGTGTTTCTGGGAGACGGCAAGGCGAACTTCCGTCCTCTGGCGTTGGATCCAAACGTCGCGGCGAATGTGGCGGACCTGACCGTACTGGATATAGACAACGACAGCAACTTGGACATTCTCGTCGCGCATTGTTGCGGATCTGCCGTGACCAGCCTGTACTATGGCCGCGGCGATGGAACGTTCGCTCGCGGGCACTTGCGTCCCACCGGTTCCCATACCGATCGCGTGTGGCTGGCCGATGTCACCGGCGACGGACAGCCGGAGTTGGTGGGGCGCACTTATAGCGGTGTGACAGTGACTCCATTCTGGGTGGAAAAGCCGATGGTGATTTCGTCCGCGGCGAGCGGCCGTGGGCCGATCCTCGCGGTCGATTCGATTGCGTCGGCCTACGGCGCGAACTTCACATTTGAATCGCAGAGCGCGACGGTTGTGAATCAGTTCGACATCCTGGGTGTGCGCATGTCCATTGTGGACGCCCAAGGCAAGGTGGCGACCCTGCCGCTGTCCTACGCCTCGCCCGGGCAGGTGAACTTTATGATTCCTGCGGGACTCGCCGCGGGTCCGGCTCGCGTGACACTGCAGGCCAGCGCGAAGAATGTTGTGACCTTTGCCGATATCACCTTGGCTCGCGTTGCGCCAGGGTTGTTCATCGTGGACCCCACGCGCCTGGTGGCGGCCAACGTCATTCGCGTAAAGGCCAACGGGCAGCAGATTGCCGAACTGCCGTATGCCTTGGATCCGGGCTTGCGCGCTGCGCCGATCGATTTGGGTCCACAGGGCGAAACCGTCGTTCTGGTCCTGTACGCGACCGGCGTCCGCGGTCGCAACGGACTGAACGATGTGACGGTGACCATCGGCGGCGTGAACGCTCCGGTAGCCTATGCGGGGGCGCAGAATGAGTTCCCCGGCTTGGATCAGGTGAACGTCACCATTCCGCGCTCTTTGGCAGGCAAAGGCAGCGTGGAAGTGGTGGTGACGGTGGAAGGCCAGGCGTCCAACGCGGGACGCATTGAGATCCGCTAGCGGCTACAACATTTTGTTGCAGAATTGTCACTTGCTCCAGCGTGGGATTTCCCCCACACTGAGAGTTCATGGCTTCTGCAAGAACTCCTGTTTCCTCCGCGCCGATGCGCGAACCCGCTGACCGTTGGACGACGACGGAAGCGAGTGAACTTTACGACGTCGCCAGTTGGGGCAAGGGGTACTTCTCCGTCGGCAAGAACGGCAACCTGTGGGTGCATCCCGATAAGGACGGCACGCGCGGCATCGATCTGAAGGAACTGATCGACAACCTGGAAAAGCGCGGCATCTCGCTGCCCATCCTGATCCGCTTCGGCGAGATCCTGAAGCATCGCTTGGGTGAGATGTCCCAGGCGTTTTCCAACGCCATCGCCGAACACAACTACAAGGGCAGCTACAGCTGCGTGTTCCCCATCAAGGTGAACCAGCAGCGCCAGGTGGTGGAAGAAGTCTACGAGTACGGGCGTCCCTACAAGTTCGGCCTGGAAGCGGGTTCGAAGCCGGAACTGCTGGCCGTGTTGGCGGTGGCCGACAACCAGACCCCGATCATCTGCAACGGCTTCAAGGACGACGAATACATCCAGATGGTGATGATGGCCAAGAAGATTGGCAAAAACATCATCCCCGTCGTCGAAAAATACACGGAGCTGGACCTGATCCTGAAGCATGCGCAGCAAGTCGGTGTGCGTCCTGTGATCGGCATCCGCGTGAAGCTGGCCAGCCGTGGCTCAGGCCGTTGGAAGAGTTCCGGCGGGTATCGCTCGAAGTTCGGTCTCACGCTGGTGGAAGCGCTGCGCGCGCTGGAACAGTTGAAGGCCGTGCATATGGAAGATTGCCTGCAACTGCTGCACTTCCATCTGGGCAGCCAGATCACCAATATCCGCCAGATCAAGGGCGCGGTGACCGAAGCCTCGCGCGTGTTCGTCGAGCTGCACCGCATGGGCGCCGGCCTGCAATTCATGGACGTCGGCGGCGGCCTGGGCATCGATTACGACGGTTCGCAGACGGATTTCGAATCGAGCGTGAACTATACGCTGCAGGAATACGCGAACGACGTCGTCTATCACATCCAAAATATTTGCGACGAAGCCGAAGTGCCGCACCCGACCATCATTTCGGAAAGTGGCCGCGCCATCAGTGCTTATCACAGCGTGCTGGTGTTCAACGTTCTGGGCGTGTCGGGCTTCGGCGATTCCGAAGCGCTGCCGGAAATGCCGGATGACGTCGAACAGCCGCTGATCGATTTGCAGGAAACGCTGAAGGGCCTCTCGAACAAGAACCTGCTCGAAAGCTACCACGACGCGCAGCAATCGCTCGATTCGGCGCTGAACCTGTTCAGCCTCGGCTACCTTCCGCTGCAACAACGCAGCTGGGCGGAAACTATGTACTGGGCGATCTCGCGCCGCATTCAACAGATGGCGAAGCAGCTCGACGAAGTGCCCGAAGAACTGGAAGCCTTGGACAGCCTGCTGTCCGACACGTACTTCTGTAACTTCTCGCTGTTCCAAAGCATGCCCGACAGCTGGGCGGTGAAGCAGCTGTTCCCCATCATGCCGATTCATCGTCTGGACGAAGAGCCGGTGCGCCACGGCGTGCTGGGAGACATCTCGTGCGACTCCGACGGCAAAGTGGATCAGTTCATTGATCGCCGCGACGTGCGCAAGACGCTGCCGCTCCATTCGTTCAACGGTGAGCCGTACTTCCTGGGCACGTTCCTGGTCGGCGCCTATCAGGAGATCCTGGGCGACCTGCATAACTTGTTCGGCGACACCAACGCGGTGCACGTGCTGCTCGACGAGAACAATCAAGTGGTGCTGGATGCCGTGATTCAAGGCGACACGGTGCGCGAAGTGCTGGATTACGTGCAGTTCAAGTCGGCGACACTGATTGAACAGTTCCGCAAGTCCGTCGAAGCTGCGGTGCGCGAAGGCCGCATCGGCTACGAAGAATCCGGCGCGCTCGTGAAGTTCTACGAAGACGGGCTGAACGGCTACACGTATCTAGAACAGTAACTTCGCGATTTTTCCCTCAGGACCGACGGCCCACACGGAGCCGTCGGTGCCCACACTCAACGCATTGAAAGCTCCATCATCGAAGCCGCGCCATGTGCGCAGGTCACTCGATGCGTCGGAGCCCGACGTGCCCACCGTAATCCACACCTTACGATCCGCAACATACGCCACAGCCGAGCGGTAGCCGCGCGGCGCACTCTGCGGGACAGTCCACTTCGAGCCGTCTTCGGTGATCGCAAAGTTCCCCTGCGTTGCGGAAGGCTTCTGATAATCCCCGCCAACCGCAACCCCCGTCTTGCCCGCGAACGCGATGCCGTACGGCATGACGGTGGCGCGCGCAATGGCCCACGTCTTGCCGGCATCGTCAGTGTGAAAGATCCGCCCAATGCTCGATGCAAACCACGCCTCGCGTGTCCCGCGAGTGATCAAGGCTGTGCCGCTGGCCGCGAACGCCGCCTCGCCCTTCTCGACCTTGGGTCCTTCCAGTGCGTTCCAGGTGCGACCGTCGTTCGTTGCGAGAATCGTGAAGCGACCGTTCACGGGATCGCCCATCAGGATGCCGTGCGTCGCGTCCCACATGCCGAAGGAATCCCAGAAGCCGTCCGGATCCTGGTTGGCACGCTGCATGGTCCACGTCACCCCCGCATCGGCTGTCTTGTAGATGCGCGAGGCGCGGCCTTCGCCTGCCGACATCGCGTAGGCGGTGCGCTCGTCGATGGCCTCGATATCGCGGAAGTCCGCATCGGCCGCACCGCTGGGGCTGATGGTGCTCCACGTCGCGCCTCCATCGGTGGTGCGAAGTACCGTGCCCTTCGCGCCACTCGCCCACGCGACCTTCCCGTTCACCGCACTGATGCCGCGCAAGGACGCAGTGCTCCCGCTTTCCTGCAGTTGCCAGGACTGAGCGAGGGCCAGAGATCCGATCAGGAATAGCGCGAGCCGCATGCTCCAATTCTAGCCGCGGCTCACGACACGCTTACTTCGCTTGCTTTGCGTTCTTCGCCACCCGCGCCGTCGACGGCGGAGTCATGCCCTTCGTGCGAATGTAGCCGACCAAGTTACCGTAGTGCTCGTTCCACAGTGTCAGCAACGTGATCATCACGTTCGCCGGCACGGCAGCGGCCCGGCCCTGGACCTGGAACGTCTTCAGCGCGGTCTCGTCCGTGAAGCTCTTGAAGGCGTCCCCGCAGTAGTCGAATGACGCTTGCAGCGCCGGAATCAGCTCGGCCTTGCTCGTCATGTTGCGAACCTTCGAAGTGTCGATCGGCGGCTTGGTCGAAATCTGCGAACAGCTGCCGTAGTTCATGGTGATGTTGTGCTGCATCCATTCGGCGACGCTGCGCTGGGGAGCGTTCAGCTTGTAGCCGTAGTCGCTGTCAGGGAACAGTTCGCCGGTTTCGACAATATCCAGCTTGGCCGTTTCGAACTTCGGCAGGATCGATTGCATCAACGGGCCCTGGGCTTGCGAGAAGGCGAAGGGCGAAATCAGGAGCAGAAGGGTCAGTGTACGCATAGGTTCGGAACGTTTAAGCACGTTTGGAGCCGCGAATTCCGCACGCAAGGCGGCGGGATCTGGGCGAAATCGCGCAGTCGCGACCCTGCGGGGCAGTATTCTAGGGCTAGATGACCCCGCCCGTAGCGAAGCAGATTCCCACTCACTCCACCCTGTTCGGCGACACGCGCCAGGATCCCTACTCCTGGATGCGCGATCGCGAGGATCCGGACACCATCGCCTACCTGGAAGCCGAGAACGCCCACACCGAAGCCTTCATGGAGCCGACCAAGGAACTGCGCGAGACGCTCTATCACGAGATCCTGGGCCGCATCCAGCAGACTGACGAATCTGTGCCGATGCGTATCGACGACTACTTCTATTACTCGCGCACGGTCGAAGGTCAGGAGTACGAGATCTACTGCCGCAAGCACCGCTCACTGGACGCGTCGGAAGAAGTGCTTCTCGATTGCAACTTGCTGGCCGAAGGGCAAGAATATTTCCGCGTCGGCAACTTCGACGTCAGCCCCGACCACACGCTGCTCGCCTATTCCGTGGATCTGCTGGGCGACGAATCCTACACGATTCAGGTGAAGAATCTAGTGACGGGCGAGTTGCTGGCCGACGCCATTCCGAACACCTACTATTCGCTCGAATGGGCGGCCGATAATCAGACCTTCTTCTACTGCGTGCTCGACCCTGCCAAGCGGCCCTTCGAGATCTACCGCCATCACCTCGGTGCGACGACCGACGCATTGGTGTATCACGAGCCTGACGAGCGCTTCACCGTCGAGATCGCGAAGACCTCCAGCCGCGAGTATCTGTTGATCAACATTCACAGCTCGCTCACGAGTGAAGTGCTCTACATCCGGGCCGATAAGCCGCTGGAGCCCTTCGTTCCTGTGCTGGCGCGCGTGCAAGGCGTCGAGTATGACGTCGAGCATCACGGCGAGTACTTCTACATCCGCACCAACGATCAAGCCAAGACATTCCGCGTGATGCGCACGCCCGTACTTGATCCCTCGCGCGAGACATGGACCGAGTGGCTCGCCATGCGTCCCGACGTGACGTTGGAATCGCTGGAGGCCTTCCGTGGCCACCTGGTGCTGGAAGAACGTGATCGTGGACTGGTGCAGATTTGCGTGCATGACTTCGCCACCAGTGAGCAGCATCGCGTGGCCTTCGATGAGCCGGTGTTCCTGGTCGGCGTCGGTGGCAATGCCGAATACGACACGCGCGTGGTGCGCTTCACCTATGAATCGTTGATCACGCCCGACAGCGTCTATGACTACGACATGGTCACGCGCGAGCGCGAACTCAAGAAACGCATTCCAGTGCTGGGCGGTTACGATCCTGCGCAGTACGCATCCGAGCGCTTGTTCGCCAAGGCGGCGGATGGCGTCGAAGTGCCCATCTCGCTGGTGTATCGCAAGGGCTTCGTGCGCGACGGCCGGGCTCCCATGTTGCTCTACGGCTACGGCGCGTATGGGTTGTGTAGTGACCCGACGTTCCACTCCGATCGCCTCAGTCTGATGGACCGCGGCTTTGTCTACGCGATCGCGCACATCCGCGGTGGCGCCGACATGGGCAAGCCGTGGCACGAAGACGGCCGCATTCTGACGAAGAAGAACACGTTCACCGACTTCATCGCCTGCGCCGAGCATTTGATCGCCGAGAAGTACACCTCGTGCGATCGCCTCGCGATCACCGGCGGCAGCGCGGGCGGACTGCTGATGGGCGCTGTGCTGAACATGCGGCCAGACCTGTTCGCGGCGGTCGTCACCCGCGTGCCCTTCGTCGATGCGCTGAACACGGAGCTCGACGCCACCTTGCCGCTCACTATCGGTGAGTGGGAAGAGTGGGGCAACCCGGCCGAGGAGAAATACTACCACTACATCAAGTCGTACGCGCCCTACGAAAACGTCACGGCGCAGGCGTATCCGCCTATGTTGGTGACCGCCGGTTTGAACGATCCGCGCGTGTCGTATTG
>CANIIC010000193.1 GCA_947467395.1 Bryobacterales bacterium | reverse complement strand
CGTATTCGCGAATCAGTTCAAAGATGATCACGGCGAGGCCGGCGGCAGGTCCGCTGACTTGCATCGCGCAACCGGAAAGTGCACCAGCAACCACGCCACCTAGGATGCCGGTGATCAGGCCCGCCGAAGGCGGGGCTCCCGAGGCGATGGCGATGCCCATGCACAAAGGCAGCGCGACGAGGAAGACTACGACAGACGCTAAGGCGTCTTGGGGGAAGGTCTTTCTGTTGAACATCGTTAGACCGCCTGCGGGATTTCTTCGGCCACGCACTGATCCAGCGGAAGGAACGACTCCAGCACAGGATGATACTCCTCGATGGTGCCTTCGCCAATGTCGTAATACCAGCCGTGGAGTTGCAACGTCCCTTTGCGCAGCCGCGTGGCCACGCAGGGATGAGTGCGCAGGTGCTGAAGCTGGCTGATCACATTCTCCTTCGCCAAGGCACGCACAAAGTCATCGCCTTCCAAATGCGGGTACTGCTCCCTCGCCATAGCGATGGCGGAATCGGCGTGCTCGATCCAGGACTGGACGGCCTTCAGCTCCGCGAGCTTCTCGGGATGAGAGAAGGCGCGCATGGCTCCGCAATCGGAGTGACCGCAGACGATGATGTGCTCCACGTTGAGCACCATGACGGCGTACTCAATCGCGGAGGTCACACCTCCGGCGGCGTTGCCGTGCGCGGGAATCAAGTTGCCGACAACGCGGCACTGAAACAGTTCGCCGGGCTGAGTCTGTGTGATCGTGGAAGGCATCACACGCGAATCGGCGCAGGTGATGAACAGGGTTTTTGGGGTTTGGGACTTGGCCAGCGCCTTGTAGCGCGCCGCATCCTTGGCAAACACTTCCCGGCGGAACTTCTGGTAGCCGGTGACAAACGGATTCATAGATCTCTCCAAAGACGTATCTGGACATGCGTCCTTGCGTGGCCGTGCTTCTGGCACGGGGTGCAAACAACAGGAGTGGGCCGCGTTTAGGAGAGAGCGGGAGGGGCGCGCGCTGGGGGCGCCAACACGTCGATGGCGCGGGGTGCGAACGCATGGAACGGAGTCACCCAGTCCAACTGGACGAATTGAGGAACGAACGCAAGTACCGCCGGCAGAATGGCCGGGGCCGGATGATCGCCTGGATGCACGGCGGTGAGCGAGGCCACTTCGTCGAGGACTTCGACTTCCGCGGAGTGATCGCCATAACCATCGCGGCTAAAGCTGCGGCTGCCGCGATGGCTGCGGGTATGGCGCGCCGAATGGCTGCCATGTCCTGGGTGGTGCGCCACCATGTCGCCGGAGAAACCAGCGCCCAACGCGCACACGAGTGCTACCCAAACTTGAACCAACACGGAATGGGCGCGCACACGCATCTGAGCTTAAATCTACACTTAACCCAGGAGAAACGCAATCGCTCCTTGGCACTAGAGGCGTTTGCGGTGACGCGAGTAGACCTCGGTGAAGGCGGCTCCAAACAAAAGGATCTGGGTGGAGTAGTAGACCCACAGAAGGATGAGGACGAACGCTCCGGCGGCGCCGTAGGCGGAGCGCAGTCCCGCACCGCCTAAATACGGTCCGATCAAGGCGTTACCGATCGCGAACAGGATCGAGGTGACAGCCGAGCCGATCCAGATTTCTCGGTTGACAAAGCTCCGGCGATGCAGCAACTGGTAGATGGAGCCGAACAGAAGCATCATCAGAACGACGGAGATGAGGAAGTCGGCGATTTCAAGTAGAAAATGTGGGGCTGGCAGATTCGCCGGCATATATTGGGCAGCGAAAGAGAGAACGGCTCCCGCGACCAGCGAGGCGACCATCAGGACGCCAACAATGAGCATCACTAGGAACGCGATGGCCCGGACCGTGAAGAAGTTGCGGACGAAGTCCTTGAGAATACCCGCCATGCCGTTGGCTGGACGGCCAGGAAGGTTCCAGATGCGACTGAGACTATCCTGCAACGCGGCGAAGGCCGCCGTGGCGGCCAGCAAGGTGGCGAGGGTGCCGCCAATGGTGGCCAAGCGGCTGGATTCGTTGACCTGATCGATGATCTGGCCCAGATACTGCCCGGTCAGTGGCCCGAGGCGTTGGGAGACCCAGGCAATGGCGGCATCGTGCGCGGACTTGCGCCCGACGAAGGCTCCGGCGGCGGCAACGACGATCCACAGGCCAGGCGCGACGGAGAGCATCGTATAGAAAGAAATGGCTGCGGCCAGAAAGGGCGTGTTGTCACGCAGACACTTATCGATGGTGTGCGCGAACAGCAGTCCCCAGCGGAGCATGCTAGCGAGCCGACTTCATTTCCGCGATGAACGCGTCGACCTGACCGATGGCGAGGCCGCCGTCGGGCCACTTGAATTCGTCGATCAGGACTTTGGAAATAGCCTCTTTCGAATCTCCCCGGCGGACCATGGCTCCGATGCGGTCGCGCATGGTGACGAAGGCCGCTCGCCATTGCGCAAGTCCGGCGCGATCGCTCAAGGGGCCGTGGCCGGGGATGATGGTGTCGAAGTCGAGCTTAGCCGTGGCGTCGAGGACTTGGGTCCATTCAAGCGCGCTGCCGCCCGCCGCGTAGTCCATATAAGGAAGAGCGGGGCGGGCGGTGGTGGCATTCGTCAGGAAGATGTCGCCGCTGTGGATGGTCTTGAGTTCGGGGAAGTACACGATCACGTCGCCGCTGGTGTGGCCGCGACCATAGTGGTAGGCGCGAACTTCCTTACCGCCCAGGTGGATCTCGAATTCGTCGGCAAAGGTGAGGCGAGGCTTGCCTGGTTGGTTGATACGGACCATCTGCGTGCGTGCGTTGCGGTGGCTGATCAGTTGCACCGACGAGTCCATGGAGTTGTTGGCTCCGGCGTGGTCGTCGTGATGGTGGGTGTTCAGGACGTAGCGAACCGGCAGCGGAGAGAGCTTACGGACCTGATCCATCACAGCGGCGTAGTTGCGGTCATACATGTCGTCGATGAGGATGAGGCCTTCTGGCGTGATGTAAACCGCTACGTTGCCGCCTTCGCCCTGCAGCATATAGAGGTTGTCCTTGACCTTGAAGGCGACGGCGGGCCGGGGAGCCGGATTCTGCGCGTAAGCCAGCCAAGCGGCCGCGGCCAGCAGGGCTGTTGCGAACAAGCGAATCGCGAAGACGCGGCGCATCCCGGAACTATAGCAAGGGAGGAGGCACAGATGCCACCGCACGAGGGGTGGGTGAGCGAGAAGACGCACTTAAAGCCAGAAGGGGTCGATTCGGGCCCGTTTGTGGCATGTGTTCGTGGCCACTGACGTGCATCCAGCACGGACGAAAGGAGATCGGATGCGATCTAAACACTTGTGGGGCGCGGCCCTAGCCGTCCCCGTTCTGATGACCCTGAGCAGTTGTGCACCGGCCCAAGCTCCGGTGACGGAGAAAGCGGCGGATGCGGCTCCCGTATTCCATCCTGTGGTGAGCGTGAATGATGTGATGGTCGGCGTGGTGGATCACAACAGCCACATCCTGTGGAACATTGGTGACCCGAAGAAAGCACCGAAGACCGAGGCCGACTGGCATAATCTGGAACATGCTTCGACGACGCTGGCGGCAGCGGGCAGCATCATCGAACTCGGCGGCTCTGGTCCGGACGACGCCAAGTGGGCGAAAGACCCCGAATGGACAAAGCTCAACCAGGCGATGACCAACGCGGCGTTGAAGGCGAAGCTCGCGGTGGACAGCAAGAACGTCGCCGGAGTGCTGGCGGCGGGCGATGATCTGGTGATGTCCTGCGAAGGATGCCATGCGAAGTTCAAACCGGCTATCCCGGCGCACGTGGCGACCAAGGATCAGCAGCCGGAGCATTTCGGGCACTAGAAATTCTTCAAGTAGTTGGAAACGGGGCGTCGGCCGTAGGGCCGGGGCCCCGTTTCTTTGTTCGTTCCCGCCTCTGTGTGAATCCCCGGCACACTTCACCCACCGCCAAGTCATTGAAATCACTCATGCAACCGTTTGGGCCTTGTCGTGCGTCTAAAGAGTTCACGTATGAACAGGCTGTTGATTGCGATGCTGGCGGCGGGGGCGGTGTTCGCGAACGCTCAGGATGACCTTCCCGCGCCACCCGCGCCCGATGCGGCGTTGAACGTAAACGAGCGCTACACCGTGGAACGGGTGCAGGTAAAGCGCAAAGCCTGGCAACAGGAAGATCAGGTAAGCGGGCCTCTGCAGAAAGAACTGGACCAACTCGCCGGGCAGAAATTGAACCAGGACACACTGGACAGCCTGGCGACTCGCATCAAGAAAGACCTGCATGTTCCCAACGTCGCGGTACACGTGTCGAAGGGCCGGATGCCGGATCGGGTGGTGGTGACGTTCGAAGCCGGTGAAAAAGAGAAGGGCTTCGATATCGACGTGGAGCGGTTCCTTTATCACTCCAAACAAGGCTGGACGGGTGAAGGCGGCGCGTCGGTGCGCGTCAACGGGAACAAAGTGACGTTCGGTCTGGTAAGCGATGCGGACCGGCTGACGGAGCGCTATGCCGGGATTCAGGCGGGCTATGAGCGCTACAGCCTAGGCACCGATCGCGTGGGGCTGCGGTTCCGGTTTCAGGATTATCACGAGCAGTGGAATCGATCGACATTACAAGCCGCATTACCGGGTGAGTTATACCGGACGCGGCAGCATTTTATCCCGGAGGTGACTGTTCGAGTGGCGGAACCGCTCGAGTGGACTGCCGGTGTGGACTTCGCGCGGTATCGGACCTTTCTCCCAAACCCGGTTGCTGGTCTTACGGCGCGAACCGAATCCTCCAACGCTGCGGTTACAACTCTGCGCTACCGCCAGCGTTGGGATTCGGGAAGTGATTACAAGCAGGAATTGACGGCCTCGTACGGCTTGCGTAGCGGCACTGGGTTCCTGGAGTCCGACGCGATCTTCACGCGGCAGGTGGCCGATGCTCGCTATCAGATGAAGCACGGGCATCAGACGGTGAAGGTTGGGTTCATGAGCGGACGGATTACGGGCGCGGCTCCGATGTTTGAGCGGTTCGTCCTGGGCAATTCCGAAACGCTGCGCGGCTGGAACAAGTTCGATGTGAATCCGCGCGGAGCAACGCGTGCGGTGCATGGATCGATCGACTACATTTATCGCTGGCTGCTCTTGTTCTACGACACCGGCTCCAGTTGGAACGTGGGCGAGGATCCGGAACAGAAGCAATCGCTGGGCACCGGCCTGCACGCGGGAGGTTTCGAGTTTGCGGTCGGGTTCCCGGTGAAGACGGGACACGCCAATCCGGTGGTGTATGTGGGGATGAACTTCTAGGACGACATGACGGGGCCCAAACGGAAACAAATCCGTTGGCTGTGGCTGGCGCTGACCTTCGTGGCCGGCGTGGCTACCGCTATGTTCGCGGAAGAACTGATTCTACGGATGCAGGGGAATCGTCTGGACTTCTCTGCCCCTCGCATTCATTACTTGACCGGACGACCGCTGGCTCGTTTGAAGAACGCGGAGCCGGTGGCGTTCGATATTCAAGTGAAACTGTCGGCGCAACAGGCCAGCAACGTAGTCCGAGTAAACACGGCGCGTTTCGTGATCAGCTACGATCTGTGGGAGGAGCGCTTCGCGGTGACGCGGCTGACGGCTCCTCGCAAGACCGTGAGTCATCTGACGGCAACCGAGGCCGAAGAATGGTGTTTGCACGAAATGTCGGTGTTGGATGTGAACGGCATCGCGGTGACGCAGCCGCTGTGGGCACACATGGAGATCCGCGCCGAAGACGAACGCGAATCACGGCTATTCGGGCGCGAGAACATTTCCGAGCAAGGCATCAGCTTGACGAGTTTGATCGAACGGTTGAGCCGGCCTCCCAAGGCATCGCAGCCGCACTGGGAATTGGAAGCCGGACCAGTAACGCTGGAACAGTTGCGGCGCGGAGGGTGAGCGCCCGCCGGTGAATCTTCGCGCGAAGCTGATTGCCGTTTTCGTACTCGCTACAGTGCTGCCCTTGGGGCTGACGCTGTGGACCACTCTGCAGCTTGTGGATCGAAGCCTGGAACTGGCTCCGCTGGGCGAACTGAACGACGTCACCCAATCCCTAGAGCAGACCGGGCGTGAGCTCTATCAACAAGCGCGCGAAGCACTGCGCCGCGATGTGGCGGACGGGCATCTGCAAGGAGTCGCCGCTCCCAAGGATGCATTGGATGACGGAGCGCAGGAAGCCTTCGTGCTGAGCGGAGAGCGCGGCGATGTACTGCACTACTACGTGCGGCAAGGCGAGCAGGTGCTGGATTACTCACGCGAGCTGCGTGTTCCACTCAAGCAGATTCAAGGACAGATCTCGGGCGCAAGGAAGGCGCTGGAAATTCCGGTAGAACGCGATGTGCGCGGCGGATTCAGTCGCACGTTGATCCTGGTTTCGGCGGGACTGTGGTGCGTCGCGCTGGCCGCCCTCATTTTTCTGGCGTCGAAGGTCACCAAGCCCGTGCGGCAATTGACGCGGGGACTGGGTCGCGTGGCGGCGGGCGACCTAACGGCTCGCGTGGAGGCACAGGGCGATGGCGAGATCGGCGAGGCGATGATCGCGTTCAATCGCATGGCCGGACAGATGGAACAATCTCGGGAACACTTGATCCAAGTGACCCGCGTCGCGAGTTGGCAGGCTCTGGCTCGGAAGATGGCGCACGAAGTGAAGAACTCGCTCACGCCGATCCGCCTGACCGTGGACGAGATGGTCAGCCGCAATGGGGCGAACGATCCCTTTCTGGAACAGGCCGCACAAATCGTCACCGATGAGATTGCGACGCTGGAGAAGCGCGTGCGTGCATTTTCGGATTTCGCGGCGGAGCCTCCAGTGGAGCCGCAGGAAATCGATGTGAACGCGATGGTGGAGGAGCGCGTCTCCTTCTTAGGTGCCGCGCATCCCGACGTGAAGTACGAGTTGGAATTGAGCCTGCTGCATCCCGAAGCCATGGCGGATCCGGATCTGGTGAAGGGCGTGTTGACGAACTTATTGGAGAAT
>CANIIC010000192.1 GCA_947467395.1 Bryobacterales bacterium | reverse complement strand
GATCGGCGTGGGGATATTGAGGGCGGGGGGCTGCGGCGGACCAACATAGCCGCAACCCGCCAACGCCAGCAATAGCGCAGCCGAAAGAAGAAGCCTCACAGAATATACCGGCTGAGATCCTGATCCTTGACGATATCCGCGAGTTGCTTGCGCACGTAGACGGCGTCAATCTTGACGTTCTTCTTTTTCAGATCCGGACCATCGAAGGAGATTTCTTCAAGGAGTTTTTCGAGGATGGTGTGCAGGCGGCGAGCACCAATATTTTCGGTGGTGTCGTTGACGCGAGCAGCGAAGGCGGCGATTTCTTCGAGAGCGTCCTGCGTGAAGGTGAGCTTCACGCCTTCGGTATCCATCAGCGCCTGATACTGCTTGATCAGCGCGTTCTTGGGCTCTTTGAGAATGCGGATGAAGTCGGCTTCGGTGAGCGACTTGAGCTCCACACGAATAGGGAAGCGGCCCTGGAGTTCGGGGATGAGGTCGCTGGGCTTCGACACGTGGAACGCGCCAGCGGCGATAAAGAGGATGTGATCGGTGCGAACGAAGCCGTAGCGCGTGTTCACCGTGGTGCCTTCGACGATGGGCAGGATGTCGCGCTGCACGCCTTCGCGACTGACGTCGGGTCCGTGGCTGCCTTCGCGGCCGGCGATTTTGTCGATTTCGTCGAGAAAGATGATGCCGCTGCGTTCGACGCGTTCGATGGCGACGCGCGTCACCTGATCCATGTCGACCAGTTTCTGCTCTTCTTCCTGAATGTAGTAATCGTAGGCTTCGGCCACGCGCATTTTGCGTTTGCGGGTGCGGCCGCCGAACAGGCCTGGCAGCAGATCCTTGAGATTGGTGACGTCCATCTCTTCCAGGCCATTGGGCGTGGAGATTTCGAGGGACGGGCCGCGGTCACGGACATCGATTTCGACTTGGCGTTCGTCGAGCTTGCCGGCGCGGAGACGCTCGCGCAGTTTGTCACGCGTCTTCTCGAGCGTCTCGCCTTCTTCAGGCTCGGCGGGCATGAGTAGGTCAAGCAGGCGATCTTCAGCCTGTTGTTCGGCACGCTCTTCGACTTCGTCGAGCCGTTCTTCACGAACCATGTCGATGGAGATTTCGACAAGATCGCGAATCATGGATTCGACGTCGCGGCCGACGTAGCCGACTTCGGTGAATTTGCTGGCTTCAACCTTGAGAAACGGCGAGTTCGCGAGCTTCGCGAGACGTCGCGCGATTTCGGTTTTGCCGACGCCGGTGGCGCCCATCATGAGAATGTTCTTCGGCATGACGTCTTCGGCCATGTCGGGTTCGAGCTTCTGGCGGCGAACGCGGTTGCGGAGGGCGATGGCGACGGCTTTCTTCGCGTCGGCCTGACCGATGACGTACTTGTCGAGCTCGCGAACGATTTCACGCGGGGTGAGTTCGTCGAGGACAGGTGTGTCTTCGGTGGATTGGGCGGGCAGGTAGATGACCATTATCCGAGTTCCTCGAAGACAAAGTTGTCGTTGGTGTAGATACAGAGCTTGCCGGCGAGGGCCATCGATTTTTCGACGATTTCGCGGGCAGGCATTTTCGTGTTCTCGATGAGCGCGGTGGCGGCGCAGCGGGCAAAGCCACCGCCGGAACCGATGGCCGCTACGGGTTCATCGGGCTCGATCACATCGCCGTTACCGCTGATGAGGTAGGTGTTGTTTTCATCGGCGACCAGCAACAGTGCTTCGAGGTGGCGCAGCATGCGATCGGTGCGCCATTCTTTCGCCAATTCTACGGCAGCGCGAGAGAGGATGCCGTTGTGCTGTTCCAGCTTGGTTTCAAAGCGCGCGAACAAGGCGAAGGCGTCGGCAGTGGAGCCGGCAAAGCCAGCAATGATTTTGCCGTTGTAGAAGCGGCGCAGTTTGCGGGCCGTTCCTTTGAGCACTTCTGAGCCGAACGTGACTTGACCATCGCCGGCCATGACCACCTTGCCGTCCCGGCGCACGCACAGGATGGTTGTGGACCTAATTCTAGTTTTCATGGGTGAACTACCAGTTTAGCGCTCTATGACGAGGTTCCCCGCACGGTCGCGCCGAAAGGTCCATTTTGCGGGGATCAGGGTGGTGGAGCCGTAATCCAGCACCAGGGCGGGTCCGGGCTGGGCGGTGCGCGTGATCTGCGCTCGCTGCAGCACGGAAACGGCGCGCATTCCGCCGCTTGTCCAGATTCGGCGGGTGCTAGTGGGTGCGGATGTGGTCGCGCGAGCGGCAGTGAGACGAGGCTTGGCGGTGGTCAGACGCGCGCGGACGCGGATGGTGACGATTTCGACTTCGCCTTGAGGGATCGAGTAACCGAAGGCTCGGGCGTGGGCTTGGTGGAAGGCCGAGAAGTTTCGTCCAGCGGGCCACGGCACGTTCAGTTCGTAGCTTTGTCCTTTGTAGCGCAGGTCGGCCGTGCGCTCGATCTTGGATTGCGGAGATTCACGAAGGGCGCGCTTTTCAAGGGTCTGGAACTGCTGTTCGAGGTTGGTCTGCGCGAGTACACCGGCGGAATAGTCGCGAACGGAGTCGGCGAGCAGCATCCCGAGTGCCGACAATGCTCCGGCGTATTGAGGAACGAGTACGGTTCGGATGCCGAGTTCTTCGGCCATTTCGCAGGCATGCAGACCGCCGCAACCGCCGAAGGCGACGAGGGCGAAATCGTGCGGATCATAGCCGCGTTCCACCGAAACAACGCGAATGGCGCGCTCCATGTTGGCATTCGCCACGCGCACGATGCCAGCGGCTGCGGCCTCACGAGTAAGCTTCAGCTTCTTGGCGATGCGATCCACGGCCTGAGCAGCGCGTTCGAGATCGATGGGCATGGCTCCACCCAACAGCGCGTCAATGCGGCCGAGGACAACGTGAGCGTCGGTAACAGTAGGCTCCACGCCTTTCCCGTAGCAAGCCGGGCCGGGATCGGAGCCGGCGCTTTCCGGACCGACGTGAAGCAAGCCACCCGCATCGACGCGTGCGATCGAGCCGCCACCCGCGCCTACGGTGTGAATGTCGAGCATGGGCACGCGGATCGGAAGTCCGTCGATGCTGGACTCGGTGGTCTCACGCGGCGTGTTGTCGATCAGGCTCACGTCGGTGGAGGTGCCGCCCATGTCGAAGCCGAGCAGTTTACGGAAACCGCCGGCTCGCGCAACACCTGCAGCCCCGATCACGCCACCCGCAGGGCCGGACAAAATGGTGCGGACCGCATGCCGGCGGGCGTCGCGAGCAGAGAGGAAGCCTCCGTTCGACTGCATGATCGAGATGCGGAACTGGCGGTCTTTTTCGAGATCGGCAAGGTACGTGTCCATCAAGGGGCCGACGTAGGCATTCACGGTTGTGGTGGCCGCGCGTTCGTATTCGCGAAATTCCGGACTGATTTCGTGCGAGGTGCAGAGGTACAGATTCAGCTCGCGCGAGGCGCGTGCGACGGTGCGTTCATTAGCGGGATTGCGATAAGCGTGGAGAAAGCAGATGGCAACGGCCTTTGCGCCGCTACGCTCGATTCGAGCGGCAAGCCGCCTCAACTCGGCCGCATCGGGGCGCAGGGCAAGGGTTCCGTCGTGATAGGCGCGCTCGGCGACACCGAACCGGAGGTCGCGAGGGATGAACTGTTCGATGGGCTGGGGAGTGAGGTTGTAGAGCTCAGGGCGATTCTGGCGACCGATCTCCAGGATGTCCTCGAAACCGGAAGTGGTGACGAAGGCCGTGCGGACGCCCTTTCGTTCCAGCAGAGCATTGGTGGCGACGGTGGAGCCGTGCACGACTTCTACCTTCTGCTGCCCGGCTGCTTGGCGCAGGCCCGCGAGGATCACAGCGGCGGGGGAGTGCGGGTTGGAACGAAGTTTGAAGGTTTTGATGCGGCCGTCGTCGTGAAGAACAACGAAATCCGTAAATGTGCCGCCCGCGTCGACGCCGATGCGCATGGAAGTTTCCATTGTCGCACCCCGTTTCCTACATCGCGGCGGTGGTGTACGGCATCATAAAGGTAGGTGATTTCCCTCCGAGGTGTGTCTAAAACGTTCGACGGCAAGCGCCAAGTGACTGCGCTGCAACAGGTGGATCTGCACATTGCGCGCGGCGAGATGGCGTCGATTGTGGGTCCGTCCGGCTCCGGCAAGTCGACGCTGTTGAATCTGATTGGCGGATTGGATCGTCCCACGACCGGCGAGGTGGAACTGGATGGGCAGACGCTCTCCCAGTTAAGTGACGATGAGCTGACGCGCGTACGCCGCGACAAGATCGGCTTCATCTTCCAGTTCTTCAACCTGCTGCCGACGTTGTCGTGCATCCAGAATGTATCTCTTCCGTTGCACTTGCGCGGATGGTCGAGAAAGAAGGCGGAAGAGCGCGCGCGTGAACTGTTGGATCTGGTGAAGCTGGGCCATCGCGTGGAACATTTGCCAGATGAACTTTCCGGCGGCGAGCGGCAGCGCGTGGCGATCGCCCGCGCGTTGAGCATCTACCCGCCCATTCTGCTGGCGGACGAGCCGACAGGGAATCTGGATACGACCACGGGCGTGGAGATTCTGAAGTTGATTCATGATCTGCATGAGCAGCTGGGCGCGACCGTGCTGATGGTGACGCACGATAAGTCCGTCGCCGAGAGCTGCCCACGCACGATCCACATTCGCGACGGCAAGGTTTTCCAGGACGTGCGGCGATGATCCTGCTGCGGCTGATCAGTTGGCCGTACGCGCGCAAGCATCTGCTCCGCACCGTTCTCACGATGGCGGGGATCGTGCTGGGCGTGGCTGTGTTCGTCGGGATGCACACGGCGAATCAAAGCGTACTGGCTGCGTTTCATCAGACGATCGACCGGATTGCGGGGTCGACGCAGATTCAGATTTCTTCGGGCGAAGCGGGCTTCGAAGAAGATGTTCTGGAAAAGGTTCGCGAGCTTCCGGAGGTGCGCGCGGCTGCTCCGGTCATTGAGGCGAGTGCGAATACCGGCGCAGGGAATCTACTGATTCTGGGCGTGGACATGCTGGGGGATCGCAGCCTGCGTAGCTACGATCTGGAAGGCACCGACGAAGCGATTGATGATCCGCTGGTGTTTCTGGCGCAGGCGGATTCGATCATCGTGACGAAGACGTTCGCCGAAGAACAACACTTTGCGATCGGAGCGAAGATTCCGATGCGCACGATGCAAGGCGATCAGGTGTTCACGGTGCGCGGCATCATGAAGCCCGGAGGATTGGCGAACGCGTTCGGCGGCCGGCTGGCGATCATGGACATTTACGCGGCCCAGAAGGTGTTTGGCCGCGGCTTCAAATTCGATCGCGTGGATTTAGCCCTAGAAGAAGGCGTGACACTGGACAACGCGGTCGCGAAGATTCAGGGGTTACTCGGACCGGGCTTCCAGGTGGAGCCACCCAGTTCCCGCGGGCAACAGTTTGAGGCGACGTCTAGCATCTACGCCTTGGCATCCAACCTGACGAGCGTGTTTGCGTTGTTCATCGGGATGTTCATCATCTACAACACGTTCGCGATTGCGGTAACGGAACGGCGTTCTGAGATCGGCATCCTGCGGGCGTTAGGAGCAACGCGAGGGCAGGTCCGCACGTTGTTCCTGGTGGAGAGCGCAGTTTCGGGAATGATTGGGACCGGGCTGGGCGTTTTGTTCGGGATCGCCATGGCTCGAGGCATGGCGGGCTACATCGGAGGGTTGTTGTCAGAAGTGTACGGCGTCGCGCAGAGTGCGGGGGACGTCACGCCTGAGCCGTGGCTGCTGGGTGCTGCGGCGGCGATGGGTCTGGCTACAAGCCTGATCGCAGCGGTGCTTCCGGCGCAGAGTGCGGCGGGCGTGGATCCGGTGAAGGCGCTGCAGAAGGGCCGGCAGCAATCGCTTACGGCGGGCGAAAATCGCACGCGACGTACGTGGGCGATGGCTTGCGCCGCAACATCGGCAGTCGCGTTTTTGTACAGCGATATCGGCTGGATCTTCTACGGTGGCTACTTGCTGGCGGTGCTCGCCGCGGTGCTGTTGGCTCCAGTGTTGTCCTTAAGGGTTGCTCAACTGCTGCGGCCCGTGCTGGCGACATTACGTCCGGTGGAAGGTACGCTTGCGGCAGACAGTTTGATTCAATCGCCGCGACGAACCTCTGGAACGATTACCGCGCTGATGCTTTCGCTCGCGCTGGTGATTTCGTTGGGCGGGCTTGCTCGTGCGAGTTACGACTCGCTGGCGGAGTGGATGCGGGTCGCGCTGAATCCGGATTTGTTCGTAACGACGGCGGAGAGTGTGACGGCGCGCAGCTTCGTCTTTCCGGCCTCATTGGGCGATGGACTGAAAGCTGTGCCGGGGGTCGGGGAGGTTCAGTATGTGCGCAGCGTGCGGATCCCAGTGAAGGGTGCCCCGATCATGCTGGTGGCCGTGGACGTGGAGTCGATTTCGCGACACGCGAAGCTGCCGCCGGTGGAGGGTGATGAGGCCACGATGTACAGGGAGGCCGCTGCCGGTCGGGGCGTGATCGCGTCGGAGAACTTCGCGCGACTGCACGGAGCGAAGTTCGGTGAAGTGCTGGAGCTGGCGGGTCCGGGGGAAACCTTGCATCTGCCGATTGTGGGCATTGTTCGGGATTTTTCGGATCAACAAGGCAGCATCCTGCTGGACCGCAGCGTGTATGTTCGGGCCTGGCACGATGATTCGGTCAACGTGTACCGCTTGTATTTGAAACCGGGAGCGCAGGAGGCGCAGGTGCGGCAGGCGATTCTGGACAAGTTCGCTTCGCAGCAACGGCTGTTTGTGTTGGCGAACAAAGATGTGCGTGACTTCGTCATTCGCATCACCGATCAATGGTTCGGACTTACTTACGTACAGATCGCTGTCGCGGTGCTGGTCGCGATTCTTGGGATTGTGAATGCGCTGACGGTTTCCATCACGGATCGGCGGCGTGAGCTCGGCGTATTGCAGGCCGTAGGCGCGCTACGCAATCAGATTCGGCACACCATCTGGATGGAGGCGGTCGCGATCGGCATTATCGGCTTGGTCTTGGGACTGGCGCTGGGTGCGATTCAGTTGTACTACAGCGTGGAAGTAGCTCGACG
>CANIIC010000191.1 GCA_947467395.1 Bryobacterales bacterium | reverse complement strand
GCCGTCCCCGAAGGCACGCCGCTGTTTCCCTCTGAGCCGTTCCTCACCATCCGTGGGAACCTCATCGAGACGCAGCTCGCAGAAACGTTCCTGCTCAGCACCATCGGCTTCCAATCGATGATCGCCACCAAGGCTTCTCGCATCGCACGCGCCGCCATGGGACGCTCAGTTGTCGAATTCGGCACCCGTCGAGCGCATTCTCCCGAAGCAGGCGTGCTCGCCGGACGAGCCGCGTACATCGGAGGCTGCATCGGCACCAGCAACACCGAATCCGGTTTCCGCTGTGGCGTCCCCGTCTTTGGCACCGCCGCGCATTCCTGGGTGATGTCCTTCGCCGAAGAGACCGATGCCTTCGCCAAGCTTCAGCAACTGCTGGGCGAACGCTGCATCTACCTGATAGACACCTACGACACGCTCGAAGGCGCCCGCCGCGCCGCCGCGCTCGGCAAACCGCTGTGGGGCGTGCGTCTCGACAGCGGCAACCTGGGCGAACTTGCCCCCGCCGTCCGCAAGATCCTCGACGATGCCGGCCTGCGCGACGCGAAGATCATGGCGACCAACGATCTCAACGAGTACAAGATTCAGGAGCTCCTCGCGGCGCAAGCCCCCATCGACGTCTTCGGCGTCGGCACAGAGCTTGCCACATCCTACGATGCGCCCGCGCTCGGCGTCGTCTACAAACTCGTTGAGATCGAGGACGGGGGACAGCACCTGTACCCGTCGAAACTGAGTCCAGGCAAACACACGCTGCCCGGAGCGAAACAGATTTTCCGCCACGCCGACCATGATGTTCTCGGCCTGGCGAACGAATGTGTCGGCAGCGGCATCGCTCTCCAGCGACCGGTGATCGCGCATGGCGAACTTGTCGAACCATTGCCGAGCCTCGCCGAATCCCGCGAGCATGCCGCCCAATCGCTCGCTCAGCTGCCCAGCGCCATCCTCAGCTTATTCGAAGGCAAGGAAGCTTGGCCCATCCGCCTCAGCCCCGCGCTAACCGAACTCGACCAGAAAGTCTCTCATGAGCACCGTCTTCTTTGACATCGACACCCAACACGATTTCCTACTGCCCGGCGGCGCACTTTATGTCCCCGGCGCCGAAGCCATTATCGACAACGTCGCGAAGTTGAACCACCATGCGGCCGATCATGGCATCCCGCTCATCTCCACCGCCGACGCCCACACGCGCAACGATCCCGAATTCGAGCACTATCCGCCCCACTGCATCGCCGGAACCCCGGGCGCGCTGAAGCCGCGCGAGACTCTGGTCGACGGGCAGATCGTCGTGCAGAAGCAGACGCTGAACTGCTTCGACGTCCCCGCCCTCTCCGCACTGCTCGATGAACTCCACGCAACCAAGGCCATCGTCTACGGGGTCGTCACCGAAATCTGCGTAAAGCACGCCGCCGAGGGCCTGCTCGCACGCCGCATCCCGGTCGCCATCGTTACCGATGCGGTGAAGGAGCTCGACGCCGCCAACGCTCAGGCGTTCCTCGATACATTCGTCCAGGCCGGAGGCTCACTGACGACTGTCGCCGAGGCACTACGACTCTCTTAAGAAATCTGAGAGGAGTTCTCCGCTCGCCGCACTATTGAATAATTCCGGACACACATGTCCTCTCAACCGTGGAAATAGGCGCTCTCCGGCGTGCTCCTCCGCATGCCGCTGGAGCGCCTATTTCTCTTTTCCCCGCCGATCGCGTACCTTGAGTAAGGAACATGCTCCTCAAGGATTTAGCGGCTGCCCTCGACGCCCCGTTTGAAGGCGACGCCGCACTCGATCTCTTCCGCGTCGCTGCCCTCGAAGACGCCACTGCGACCGACCTCTCCTTCGTCGGCAAAGGCCGCGCGGCCAGAGGTGCCACCGACTCCGCAGCCGGCTGTCTGCTCGTTTATCCCGACTTCGACAACGCGACCGCCCGAGCCATCATCCGCACCCGCGATCCCCGTGGAGCGGCCGCCCGCGCGATCCGCTTGCTCCAACCAATCGCAGCCCCCGCGCCCGGCATCCACCCGACCGCTGTCATCGACCCTTCGGCGACCATCGGAGCCAACGTCACCATCGGGCCCCATGTCAACATCGGCCCCAATTCCCGCATCGGCGATCACACAGTGATCGGAGCCGGCTGTGCCATCGGTCCGGAGTGCGTCATCGGAACCCACTCGCTCCTGCACCCCCGCGTCACCCTCTATAGCGAAGTCACTCTCGGCGAACGCAACGTGATCCATTCCGGCGCAGTCCTGGGAGCCGACGGCTTCGGCTTCGTCTTCACCAACGGAGCCTACGAGAAGTTCCCGCAGATCGGCCGGGTCGAACTCGGCAAGAACGTTGAGATCGGAGCCAATGCGTGCATTGACCGCGCCGCCCTCGGCGTGACGTCTATCGGCGACGGCACCAAGCTCGACAACATGGTCCACATCGCCCACAACTGCCGCATCGGGCGCAACGTGGTGATCGCCGCCCAAACCGGCATCTCCGGCGGTGTGATCGTGGAAGATTACGCGATCATCGGCGGCCAGGTCGGCATCGGCGATAAAGCGGTGATCCAGTCGAAGGCCGTCTTAGGCTCAGGTTCCGGCGTGCTCACGTCCAAGATCGTGCGCGGTGGCGAAGTCATGTGGGGAACGCCAGCGAGACCGCTGAAGGAATACCTGGAACAACTCGCTACGTTGTCGAAGCTCGCGAAGAAGCGGAAGTCGAAGGACTAGTTACTGCGCCCACTCGACGGTTTCATTCACAGTCACCTTCGAGCCCATGTACACGACCAACCGGAACTTCACCGTCGGCGACGTGTTCTGGTAGATCACGCTGCCCTCGCGCAAATGGGCCTGATCCAGCGGTAGCAGGCGCGTTTCCTCGCCGTCCTCGATCTCCAGCACGCCCTTTTCCGCAGCCTTAATCGCCGTCGATTCGCGATCCCAGCGCACCGTCAGACTATCGCCATTGCGGCCCGCTGACAGATTCAACTGAAACGCGCGAGTCCCCTGGCTCTGCTGCAGTTCCGGCGCGAATGTCAGTGCAGCTTGAAACCCCAGCGCCACTCCGAGCACCAGAAAAATAAAGGATAGCGGGAACCACATCCACCCGCCGCGCGCCTTCGTCGGAGCGTCCACAGCCGGCGCGGCAGCAGGTTCCGCCGACGCATACCCAGCACTGGCCCCGAACGTCGGCATCGGCGGCAGATACGGAGGAGCTTCCGGAGCTGCGCTCGCTGCGGGACGCTCAAACATCTCTTCATCCCCGCGCGTGCCACGCTGCCTCGGCTTCCGTTCATACATCGATCGCCGCGCCGGAGCATCCTCCCCAGTCATCTCATTACGCCGGAACGGGAACTCCGATGGAGCCTCCGCCGGGAATGCCCCGCCCTCACGCAGCAGGAAGCCCGCCTGGCTCACCTTAGTTGCAAACGGACGCACCAGCAGCACCACCGCGTTCGGATCGGAGAAATGCTGCGACACCAACTCCAGGTCTTCCTCGCCCAGCGTCATCGCGCCGTCGCGCGTATGGCTGCGATAGAAACCCACCGGCTTCAGCCCCGAGCTGCGCGCGCTCTCCACCACCATCGCCAGATTGTCGCGCTCCACACCCGACAGCAGGAACGAAGGTCCGCGCCCATACTCACACGCAACCGCCTTCCATTCCTCGATTCGTACGATAGTCTTCTCGCCGGCTTCTACCGATCCCAACAGCACGCCGCCCACCTCCGCGCCACGCTTCGGCACCAGCCCGAAGCCGCGCTGAATCTCCGCGCTCAACCGGTCCACCACATCCAAATTCAGATGCACCACCAGCTTGTTCCCCGGCGCCTCCCACACAAAATATCCGGGAACTTGTTGAGTATTTGGGTCCATTCGCGTTACCGTTTCATCGTACCCTGATTCATGCCAACCGGAACACTTTACGTGGTCGCAACGCCCATCGGCAACCTGGAAGACATGACCTTCCGCGCCGTGCGTACGCTGCGCGAAGTGGACCTGATCGCCTGCGAAGACACCCGCCAGACGCGCAAGCTGCTCGATCACTACGACATTCGGACCGGCGCGCTCAGTTACCACGATCACAACGAAGCCTCGCGCACCACGGATCTACTGAATCGCCTGGAAGCCGGCCAGAACATTGCGCTGGTCAGCGACGCGGGTACGCCACTGCTCTCCGATCCCGGCTATCGCCTAGTACACGCGGCCGTTGCCGCGAACATCCCCGTCGTCCCGATTCCCGGCGCGTCCGCGGCCTTAAGCGCGCTCGCTGCTGCAGGTCTCGCAACAGATGAGTTCCGCTTCTGCGGCTTCCTGCCCCCGAAGTCCGGCCAGCGCCGCAAGACGCTCGAAGCCGTCGCCGACGAATCCGCGACGCTCATCTTCTACGAAGCGCCGCACCGCATTCTCGAAACCCTGGAAGATATCGAAGCCGTCTACGGCCCCCGCGAAGTCGTCGTCGCACGCGAACTGACCAAGCTCCACGAAGAGTTCCTGCGCGGCACCGCGAAAGAGATCCACGAGAAGCTCGCCGCGCGACCTGCCGTCAAAGGCGAGATCACGTTGCTGATCGGCAAAGGCGAGCCCATCGCGGACACAACGCCAATTCCCGAAGCCGTCGCCGCACTGGAAGCCCAGGGCATCCCGCGCATGGACGCCATCAAGCTAGTCGCGAAGGCCCGAGGACTCTCAAAGCGCGACGTCTACAAAGAAGTCAGCGAGTAGGCGGCCCCGCCGGACGCCCACCACCTGCCGCGGGCGGACCACCCGCCATCGGAGGACGCACAGGAGCCGGGCAGCAATTCGCGGGACACAATTCGTGAGCCTGCTCCGCCAACTCCGCGATCATCTCGATCATCGCTGGATGCGTGCCGGCCGTCCCCGCTCGCACCATCTTGATCCCCAGCTCGTCACTCACCTGCCGAGCCTCGGTATCCAAGTCATACAGCACTTCCATGTGATCAGACAGGAACCCGATCGGGATAATGATCGTGTCCGTCATGGTCGCACGCAGGTGATCGCAAACATCCGGCTCAAGCCACGGCTGCGTCGGAGGACCGCTGCGGCTCTGATAGACCAGCTTCCATTCCTCGCGACCCACGTTCGCCGTGACCTTCGCGCACGCCGCGTCCAGGTCGGCCACGTACGGACTCGTCTTACCTTCCGTCGGGAACGCCATTGAATTCGGCACGCTATGCGCCGTGAACACCAGCTTGCCTCCGGGCAGCTCCGCGAGTGCCGTCCGCACGCGATCCGTCATCGCCTCGATGAACTTCGGATGCTTCGAGAACGGCCGAATCCGGATGATCTCGGGAGCCCCTTCACCCACCGCCTCCCGAGCCTTTGCGATGTCCTCCGCATACTGCCGGCAGCCCGAATACGACCCGAACGCCGACGTCACGAACGCCACCGCGCGCTTCACCCCATCGGCCTGCATCTGCCGCAGGGTATCCGCCAGCATCGGATGCCAGTTGCGATTGCCCCAATACACCGGCAGCTTCACCACGGCCTTCAGCGCCTCAATCAACGCGCGATTCTGATCGTTGATGGGGCTCTTGCCGCCGAAGTGGTAGTAGTGTTCCGCCACTTCCAGCATGCGCTCGCGAGGCACATTCCGCCCCCGCAGCACGTTCTCCAGGAACGGAATCACATCGTCAGGTTTCTCAGGTCCACCGAAGGACATCACCAACAGCGCGTCGTAGTTGCTCACCCTTCCAATCTAACGCGGTCCCAGGGAACGCAGCTATCATGAATAAGTGATCTCCCGCCGGGCCTTGTTGGCTCTCCCTGCGTTCCTAGCCGCCTCTTGCAGCCGTAAACAGGCCGCCTTCCGAGGCTACGCCTTTATTGCGAATCAGGAGGGTGGCACAATCGCCGCCGTCGACCTCGAAGTGCTCGCTGTCGCCAAGCACATCCCTGTCGAAGGAGCGCCTTCACAAGTCGTCTCCGCCAACACCCGAGCCTCGGTTTACGCGCTCACGCCCGCCTCCGGCACCGTCCACGAAATCGATACCGGTGCGCTGAAGCTCACCCGCAACGTCACCGTCGCTGCACCCGCCGATTCCATGCACCTGTCCGGCGATGAGAAGACGCTCTACGTCATCAGTCGCGAGGCGCAAACCCTCTCCGCCATCGCCGCCGAAACGCTCAAGACGGCCTGGACGATGAAGCTCCCCGAAGTGCCGGTCGACTTCGCGATCTCCATCGACGACGAAACCGCCGCAGTCACGTCAGCGCAATCGGTCCGCCTGATCAACCTCAAAGCCCGCGCCGTCGGCGAGCCGCTGGGACAAGGCAACTTCGGTCAGGTAAAGTTTCTCGCCAACGGAGAACGCATCATCGCGGCCGACCTCGATCGCAACCAGATCTCGATCTACCGCGTGTCCAGTCCGCGCCTGATCACGCATCTGCCCATCGCAGTGAAGCCGGAAAATCTCTGCTTCAACCAGGATGGCGGCCAGCTCTTCGTCACTGGCTCCGGCCGCGACGCCGTCGTGATCCTCTACCCGTATGACATTCCCGAGGTCGCCGAGACGATTCTCGCCGGCCACGCCCCCGGCGCGATGACCGCATCCAGTTCGTTCCTGTTCCTGACCAACTCCGCGTCAGGCGACGTCAGCGTGCTGAACATCGCGTCGCATAAAGTGGTCGCCGTCCTGCCCGTCGGCAGCGATCCTGGACAGGTGGCAATTACACCGGACGAAGTCTTCGCTCTCGTCCTGAATCGCGAATCCGGGAATGTAACGGTGTTAAACGTGGAAGCGATACAACCCGGACGGGTTAGCGCCGCTGCGGCTCTGGTGACGGTGATCCCGGTGGGATCCAAGCCCGTCAGTGCCGCGATGCACTCCGTTTAGGAGCGCTCGATAATTTCCGGCGTCAGTGCCTGTGCCTCTTCTGCCTTCATCTGCGCATCCAACGCGCGCAGCATATCTTCGCCCGAACCCATCGAATACAGATTCGCCGTCGCCGCAGGCGCATGCACCGGGGCCGACTGCATTGGGCTTGCCATCGGGTTCGCCATCACCGGAGCCGACATGACTGAGTTCATCACTGGCGCGACCGCAGCCACAGGCCGGGCACCCGTGTTCAGCGCGTCTTTGATCTCCACCAACGTCGTGTGAATCTG
>CANIIC010000190.1 GCA_947467395.1 Bryobacterales bacterium | reverse complement strand
TCCTCTTTTTAGGCGTTCTGTTGTTGGCCGCTCTCATCAGCGGCGTGGTGCTCAACACCTTTGTGCTGGTTCGTGAGATCCGGCGCAACGAACAACAGGACGCCTTTATTAATGCTGTCACCCACGAATTGAAGACGCCGGTGGCGTCCATTCGCCTGTATCTCGAAACCTTGCAATCGCGCGAGGTGGATGAGGCCAAGCGTAAAGAGTTTTACGCCACGATGCTGGAAGACAGCGATCGTTTGCTCGAAACCATTGAGCAGGTCCTGCGCACCGGCCGCATCGGCGCCGCCAGCCGCAAGCCGATCCTTTCCCAGTTCAGTCTCGACATTTTGGTGGACGAGTGTGTTCGCCGCGCACGCACGCTGAATCACTTGGATGAGCAGCGGTTGATCTACCATCCGGGCCACGTCGTCCTCGTGGAAGCTGACTATGACGAAGTGAAAGCCGCGGTGTCCAACCTGATCGATAACGCGATCAAGTATTCGGGCAAAGATGTGAAGGTGGCTGTGGAGACGGCGGCGACGGATCACAAGAACGCGATCGTGCGGGTGCGCGATCAGGGCGCGGGGATTCCGCAGACCGAACTCAAGGACATCTTCAAGCGCTTCCACCGCGTGCCGGGCTCATCGGCTCGGATTCCAGGCACGGGGCTGGGGCTGTATATCGTACGTTCGGTGGCGAAGCGGCATGGCGGTCGGGCGTGGGCGGAGAGTGATGGGCTGGGCCGCGGCAGCACCTTCACGCTGCAGTTGCCGCTAGCGAAGGAACGCGCGTGAACCGGATTCTGGTGGTCGAAGACGAGAAGCATCTGGCCGAGGGCTTGCGCTTCAATCTGGAGGCCGAGGGCTACAAGGTCAGCTTGGTGGACACGGGCGAGGCCGGGCTAGAAACGCTGCGCGCGGAACCGGATGCGTTCGACGTGCTGGTGCTGGACATCATGCTGCCGGGCAAGAACGGCTTCGAAGTGATGACGGAGCTGCGCGAGGGCGGCATCTTCATCCCGACGCTGATGCTGACGGCGCGCGGGCATCCCGATGATGTGTTGAAGGGCTTCGCTGCGGGGGCCGACGACTATCTGACCAAGCCATTTGATCTCGCGATCCTGATCGCGCGTATCCGTGGTTTGTTGCGGCGTCGCGATTGGATGAGTGCATCGCGCGTGCCGGCGGAAATTCCTGCGGCGACCGATGTGTTCACGTTCGGCGACAAGTCGGTGGACTTCAATCTTCAGGAACTGCGCGTCAAGGATCAGGTGGTGCCGCTGACGCTGATGGAAGCCAACGTCCTGCGGTATCTCATCCAGCACGAAGGCCAGCCGGTGCCGCGCAAGAAGCTGCTGGAAGACGTGTGGGGTCTGCACGAGGACACCGATACACGAGCGATCGACAACTTCATGGTGCGCTTGCGGCGGTATATCGAGGACGAGCCAGGGCGGCCTCGGCACATGCTGACGGTGCGGGGCGTGGGGTATCGCTTCGTGGCGGAGCCGAAGTAGCGGTTACTTCAGTTCGATTTTGGTGTACTGATCCTGCGCGGTCATGTCCGACAAAATCACACGGTCGCCTTCGTTCAGGCCGGCGGTGACTTGGATCGCGGTGACCGAACCTCGGCCTAAGCGGACCGGAACGCGCGCGGCGCTCTTGCCGTCGGCGGCCACTTTGAACAAGTTGATCTGCGTGTTCGGCTGTCCATACACGGGACGGCTGATGTAGAGCACGTCTTCCAGGCGATCGAGTTCGATCGTTCCGTTCACGGTCAGATCGGGGACCGCGGCGGAGGGTAGCGGTCCGTCGAAGGCGCAATCGACCGTGCGCGTGCCATTCACCACGTTGGGATCGATGCGCATCACATGCGCGGGAACGATGCCATCGCCGGTATCGATCATGGCCTTCTGGCCGACGGCTACATCCTTGGCTTGCGATTCGGAGATGCGCAGCTGAGCCATCAATGTGCCGGGGCGAGCGACCTTCGCGAGTACCGTGCCTGGCTCGATGCGCTGGCCGGGTTGCAGCGTCATCTCCTGCAGCACGCCGCTTGTGCCGGCGCGGATGGTCAGTTCCCGCACCTGAGTGCGCTTGCGGGTCAGCGTATCGCGCAGTTTGTCAATTTGCACGCGCGAGGAGTCGAGCTGGGCCTTTTGCGAATCGGCCAGGATGTCCAGCTTCTGCCGTTCCGCGTCGTACATATTGCGAGCCTGTTTCCAGTTGGAGACGGCGTCTTTCACGTTGATTTCCGGCTCCAGCTGCATGTTGAAGAGCTGCTGCTTCTTTGTCATGGCGAGCTCGGCTTGCTCCATCGCGGTTTCGGTGCGCCGAGCGGCGGCTTCCAGGTCGTAGCGCTGGCTCTGGAGGCGAACCTTCAGGTCGGCGAAGTTGGCTTCGGCCTGTTTGATCTGCCATTCGAGGTCCTTGGCTTCCAGGTCCATGTCGGGGTTGCTGAGGACCACCAGGACGGTGTCTTTGTTCACCGTTTCGCCGGACTTGCGGAGCACGCGCTCCACCTGCCCTTGCGACTTAGCGGGGATCCAGACAATTTCTTCGGGAATGAGCGTGCCGATGCCCTTGACGTCCAGCACGATGGCGCCGCGCTTCACGACGTCGGGCCACAGGGAGGCGAATTCCATGGAAGGAATCGCGGGTTCCAGGCGCGAGACTCGGTAGCCAGCGAACGCGCCCGCGCCGAGGATCAGCACGAGGATGACCGCGAACCTGGTCCGCTTCTTTTTCGCTACGCCTTGGCGAGGAACGTCCATAGTCTCTCGGTGTCTATCGGAACTTTAGTACTATTTCGGTAGACGAACTCAAGTCCATTATACGCCTAGAGTTTCCTCTTTAGGGCAGGGTGTAGTCCTGTGGCAAAGGAGCATCACATTGAATCAGGTACTAGAAGGTCTTCTTCGGGAATTGGATGCTCTGGATGCGGAGGCGCAGCGGCTGGCGGTGGAACACTCCGCCGCGGTGCTCGCGACGCGGCCGGCACAGGGCGGATGGTCCGTGGCGGAGTGCTGGGAGCATGTGGCGAAGACGGTCGAGGCGTACTTGCCGAAGCTCGATCAGGCCACGTCGACGGGCCGGGCGGCGGGGCTGACGGGCGAGGGTCCGTATTCGTACGGGCTGGTGGGGCGATTTTTCCTGTGGATTCTGGAGCCGCCGGTGCGGTTGAAGGTTCCTGCTCCCGCGATCCTGCATCCGGGGCCTGTGCTCGACCCTGGGGCGGCGCTCGCGGAGTACCTGAAGCAACATCAGGCGCTGCGGGATCGGATTCGGGCGGCGGAGGGGCTGGATCTGGGGAAAGTTCGGGTCACATCCCCGGCCAGCGACAAGCTGAAGTTCCCGCTAGGCGTCGGCTTCGAGGCCATGGCGGCGCACGGGCGCAGACACGCCTGGCAGGCGCGACAAGTCCTAGGGAAGATAAAGGGTTCGGGCTTTATGGAGCGGGAGACGGGATTCGAACCCGCGACATCAACCTTGGCAAGGTTGCACTCTACCAACTGAGTTACTCCCGCATGCTCCAGCAGGAAGGAGGTTCGTAAGAACCGACTTTTAGTATCCCGAACTGCGGCGCGAATGTCAACGTGCGTTGCTCTAGTAAGATGGTAGTTCGCATGAAACTCAACAGTTACACCATCACGCAAGGCGACAACCGCGCCCCGGCGCGCGCGATGTTGAAGGCGATCGGATTCACGGACGAGGATCTGAAGAAGCCGATCATCGGCGTCGCAAACACATGGATTGAGACCATGCCGTGCAACTACAACTTGCGCGCGCTGGCCGAGCACGTGAAGCAGGGGATTCGCGAGGCGGGTGGGACTCCGATGGAGTTCAACACCGTGGCGATTTCCGACGGCGTCACGATGGGCACCGAAGGCATGAAGGCCTCGCTGCTCAGCCGCGACGTGATCGCAGACTCGATCGAGCTGGTGGGCCGCGGGCACATGTTCGACGGCATCGTCGCGCTGGTGGCTTGCGACAAGACGATCCCGGGTGCGGCGATGGCGCTGCTGCGCTTGAACGTGCCGGGCGTGATTCTGTACGGCGGTTCCATCATGCCGGGTCACTACAAGGGTCGTGATCTGACGGTGCAGGATGTGTTCGAAGCTGTTGGTGCACATTCCAGCGGCAAGATCTCGGACAAGGAATTCCTGGAAATCGAAAACGCTGCGTGCCCGGGTGCCGGCGCATGCGGTGGTCAGTTCACGGCGAACACCATGGCGACGGTCATGGAGATGATCGGACTGGCTCCGATGAACACGGCTGCTGTTCCCCAGGTGGACAAGCGCAAGGAAGCGGTCGCGGTGCGCTGCGGCCACGTGATCATGGACGCGGTGAAGGCGGATCGCCGCCCGCGTTCGATTGCGACGCGCGAGGCATTTGAAAACGCGATCGCCAGCGTGGCGGCAACGGGCGGTTCCACGAACGCCGTGCTGCACTTGCTCGCGATGGCGCACGAAGCGGGCGTGGACCTGAAGATCGACGACTTCCAAACAATCAGCGATCGTACGCCGCTGCTGGTGGATCTCAAGCCGGCGGGCAAGTTCGTGGCTGTCGACGTCGACAAGGCGGGCGGCATGCCGGTAATCGCACAGCGTCTGGCGGACGGTGGTTACGCGCACAAAAATGCGATGACCGTGACCGGTCGCACGTTCGGCGAAGAAGCCGCGGATGCGAAGGAAACGCCGGGTCAGGAAGTGATTCATTCGCTCGCGAATCCGATCAAGGCACACGGCGGGTTGGCGATCCTCAAGGGCAACCTGGCTCCGGACGGTTGCGTGATCAAGACGACGGGCATCCAGAACAAGGTGCGTCGTGGTCCGGCGCGCGTGTTCGATCGCGAAGAAGATGCGATGGCTGCGGTCACCGGCGGGACCATCAAAGAAGGCGACATCATCGTGGTGCGCTACGAAGGGCCGAAGGGCGGTCCGGGCATGCGCGAGATGTTGGGCGTCACCAGCGCGATCGTGGGCGCGGGTTTGGCAGATACGACCGGCCTGATTACGGACGGCCGCTTCAGCGGTGCGACGCGCGGGTTCATGGTGGGCCACGTGGCGCCGGAAGCGCAGGCGGGCGGCGTGATTGCCGCGGTGCGCGAGGGCGATACGATCACCATCGATATCGACAAGTGCACGATCAACCTGGAAGTTCCGGAAGCGGAGATCGCGGCCCGGTTGAAGGATTGGAAGCCGCGCGAACTGCGCTATAAGAACGGCGTGTTCTTCAAGTACACGCAGTTGGTGGGCTCCGCTGCTCGGGGCGCTGTGACCGACGGCACCGCGCCGTAGACCAGAAAAGAAACATCGTGGGCGCGGCGGGAGTCATCTTCAATACATGACCCTCGCTGCGCCTGCACAGCCGAAACTCGCGTTCGTTGTCTCGTTAATCCTCTGCCTTGCGGCCGGCGGGTTGGGGAGTTTCGCCACAGCCGCGAAAATTCCCACCTGGTACGCGACTATCGCGAAGCCGTCCTGGAATCCTCCCAACTGGATTTTCGGTCCTGTGTGGACCACTCTCTACATCCTGATGGCCGTCGCGGCGTGGATGATCTGGATGCGCGCGGACCAACCTGGTGCGGGTCGCGCCATGGGCTGGTTCGGCGTGCAGTTGATCCTGAACACGTTGTGGTCGTTTCTGTTTTTCGGGATGCAGAATCCCGGGGCGGCATTCGTGGAAGTAGTGGGATTGTGGTTGGCGATCGCAGTGACGATCGCCCTGTTCAGCCGTATCTCGCCGATCGCGGCGTGGCTGCTGATCCCTTACATCGCGTGGGTGAGTTTCGCATCGTGCTTGAACTTCACGATCTGGCGGCTGAACTCGTGAATAAAAAACGGGGCCCCCAAGGGGACCCCGTTATGTTGCCTGCTTTCGGCTTTAGAACAGCAGCTTCAGAGCGACCTGCATGATGCGCGGATCTTGCGCCGTCAGGATGCGACCGAAGTTGTTGTTGTTCAGCGCCGACGTCACGGGGCCAGCGCGGAAGCTGTTGCTCACGTTGAAGGCTTCGCCGCGCGCTTCGAGCGTCATGGCTTCCCGCAGGCGGAAGATGCGTGAGAGCGCCATGTCCACACCGAAGAAGCCCGGACCCGCGATGTTTGAGCGACCAAGGTTTCCCAGGGTGCCCGCCGCCGCGCTGCTGAAGGAGTTGCGATCCAGCCAGCAGTTCACGTTTCGATCCGCGCAGAACGGATTGGTCGACGCAAGATTCGGGCGTTGCCCGGAAGCTCCACTGAGCGCGACGTCCACGCCGCTGGTTACGGTCATGTAAGCCGCGGACAGGAAGCGGTAGCTGGTGGAGAACTTCCAGTCGGAAGCCGCCAACCGGAGCATGTGGTTTTGGAAGCGCGGAGCTTCCAGCACCGAAGTCAGGTTGAAGATGTGACGGCGATCTAGAGTCTGATTGCCGTCGAGCGTCGGCGTGCTGCAATTGCCGCGATCGCGACGCCGATCGTTCACGTCGCTATAGGTGCCGCCCGCGCCGCCCACGTTCGAACCCACTGGCACATCGCCGATGCAGTGTGACCAAGTGTAGTTCGCATTGAAGCTGACGCCGCGGCTGAGGCGCTTCTGTGCGGTGAGGATCAGGCCGTTGTAGTTGCTGGTGCCGCCGGACTCAAACATGTCCGTGGGGCCCAAGGTGGCCGCTGCGGTGGGATTCGCCAGATACGCCACGCGGCGCTGGTTGGTGTTCGCCGTGGTGTTGCAGCTGGTGAGGACGCCATTCGCGCACGGCACGATGACCGCCTGGTTCAGCTGGCGGCTGACCCAGATGTGGTTGCTTTGTGTGCCCATATACGCGGCCGAGATCAGCCAGTCTTTTCCGAACTGATGCTGCACGCTGAGGTTCCAGGTGTACGTCGCGGGACCCTTGGCATCCGGCTGCTGAGCGACGAAGGTTCCGAAGGGAACGAACGGGGCGTTGGCGCCTTGTTGCGTCGGGAATGGACTGCCTCCGGTCGTGTTCACGTAGGGATTCGCGAATGGGACCGGGCCCACCGTGGTGACGGTGCTGGCGAACGGAGGAGCCGTTGCGGGTGTGGACATGATCTGGATGTTCGGGAAGTCATAGGAGATGCCGCCCGAGGCGCGGACGGACGTCTTGCCGTCGCCGCGTGGATCCCAGGCCAAGCCGACGCGCGGCGCGAATTGATTCCAGCGATTGTTCACGCCGGTCTTGCCGATGAAGCCGGGGTCGCCCGCGTACAACAATCCCGGAGGCGCGTTCTTGAAGACCGTGCTGCGCTTGCCGGCCTTGAAGTCGTCCAGGTTGAAGTTGTAGACCGCGCCGTTGTTCAGGCCCTGAGGTAGGAAGGGTTCC
>CANIIC010000189.1 GCA_947467395.1 Bryobacterales bacterium | reverse complement strand
ATGTTCTGACCTTGGGTGGAGGGCAGGCCGCTCTGGTCGCCGCTGAACTGGAAGACGCCGTTGGTGGCGGTGTAGAGTAACGTCGGCACGCCTTCGATGCGCAATTCCGAACCGAACTTGTAGGTGTGATTGTTGCTGACCCACGTCAAGCTCAAGTTGGCCGTTGGCTTCTGGTAGTAGATATTGCGGTTTCCATTCGGTCCTAGGTTCTTGACGCCGCCCTGAGCGTTACTAGCGTTCTGAATTGCCGGGAACATTCGCTTGACCGTGGCACCTTTCAAGCCGAGTTCTTTTTCGGAGTCATAGTTCAGGACTTCGACGTCATCGCTGAAGTAGTTGTCCTGGTATCCCGCGCCCATGTGCAGGAGCAGAGACGGCGTGAGGGTTCGATCGTAGTTCAATCGATAGAGGTGAGAGGTGATGAACGTGCCGATCGCTGCTGAGATCAGTGGAGGCAGGCCGTCCGCGCCGCCCGTGGTGTTCGAATACTGACTCGCGGTGTAGGTCTGGGATGCGTAGAACGATAATTTGTCCTTCGCGCTCAAGTTGTGATCGAGCTTGATGGACGGAATCCGGCTGACGCGGTCGCTGACGTATGGGTAGATCGCGTTGTTCACTTTCAACGCGGAGTTCGTGGGCAACGGAATCAAATTCTGAATCTTCGATGACACCGGATCGAACTGCGACAAGGGAATGGTGTTGTTCGTGAACGCGTCGCGAATCAGCTGGCCGTTCGGAGCCAGTCGCTGAGTCAGCGGGTCGTAGATCGTGCCTTCCAGGATGCTGCGGCCAAGCGGATCGGTCGCGAGTGTGCGGCCGGTCAGAGCGCCGCGGAAATCGCCAGCGCGATAGGCCGCGGTGGGCACGGTGATCTGTTGATTGTTGATGTTCTTGAATTCGCGGAACTCTTCCATGTTGAAAAAGAAGAAGCTCTTGTCGTGGCCGTTATACAGTTTCGGAATCGAGAGGGGACCGCCGAAGGTGTACCCGTAGTCGTTGCGGCGTTCCACGGGCCGGAGTAGACCCTTAGGGCCGCTGGTGAACGGTGTGCCGGCGTTAAACGCCTCGTTGACGAAGTAGTCGTAAACAGACCCATGCCACTGATTGGTGCCCGATTTCATTGTGTAGTTGAACAGGCCGCCGCCGACTTGTCCAAACTCCGCCGCGAAATTGCTGGTCTGAATCGCGACTTCCTGAATTGCGTCCACGCTGGGCTGAACCTGCTGCGGACGACCAGGGACGTAGCCGTTGCTGGCATCCTGTCCTTCGATTCGATAGGTCGCGGTGTTTGCGGGAGAACCGTTCACCTTCAGGTTCGCGTTGGGTTCGTGATACACGCCCGGGATTAAGACGACCACCGATGCCGGATTGCGGATCGCTGAACTGCCCGCCTGGTTGCCGATCGACAACACCGGCAGTTGGTTGATGGTGCTGGTGGCGACGTTGTGGCTCAACTCGCCGCTCTCGGTCTTGAGCAAACTGACTTCATCCGTGACAGTGACCGATTCGGATGCCAGACCAACTTCCAGGGTTACGTCCAGGCGCAGCGTCTGAGCGACGCCCAAGGCGATGTTCTGACGAACAAAGCGCTTGAAGCCTGCAACTGTGATGGACATTTCGTAGACCCCGGTCGGGATCTGGGGCAGGGTATAGTTGCCAGTCGAGGAGCTCTCCACTTGGTAGAGAGCTCCGGTTTGGGAGCTTTTCAGCTCGATGGGTGCATTGGGAACGACGGCTCCTGCGGGATCGGCAATCGTTCCGGTAATCGTGCCGCGGTCCGTTTGAGCAAACGAGAACGCGGAAAGAAGGCACAGCAGAATAACGAGACTGCGTGTACGCATAAAGACCCCTCTGATCTCTTGTGTATGTGTATGAACTAAGTTGGGTAGCTTACTGTTTGTTCTTGCCTTGATCGACATAGTGGTTGCGCGGATCCTTGCCCACGATGTGTTCTATGTCTTTGTTGTTCTCATTGCAGATGAATTCCATCAACTCCATGTCATGCGCATAGGTTGACTTGCCATACATCGTGAACGGCTTGGTGTATGCGCCAGTGTCGTCGATGGTGGTGTCGTACTCCAAGTGATCGAAGTCGGGACGGCGGAAGCGCTCGATCACGTGCAGCTGTTCGGTGTGCGGGTGGCCCGCGAAATCGAACCAGAAGCGGTCATTGAAACCGATCGTGTCGATCACCAGCGTGTCGCCTTCCCACTTGGCGGAGGAGTGGCCGTACCAGTTCGGGTTCCAATCCGCTGGATGCTTCGGATTGTCCAGGAAGATCTGGCGGTAGCTGTGGATGTTGCCTTCGAACAGGAAGAACATCATGTCCTTGTTCTGCATGATGCGCCATGGATATGGAGCTTGGCGTGGCACCCCGGTCGGTAGACACAGTGCTTCAGGATCGTCTTTCGAGAGACGTTCTTGCGCGGTCTTCAAGGCCCACGGTTGGAGCGGCAGCTTCTCCCCGGCCTTCAGCGCGTCTTGAATGTCGTAGATGAAATTACGATCCGGAGTCCAGATTCCGGTGAAGTCGACCTTGCCATCGGCGGTGCGAGGCGTTGGTGCTGACTTGGTGGCTTTCCCCTTGGCCTTCGCCTTGGGCGCTGCACCATCTTCTTGCCCGGATGCGGGTACAACGAAAGAAAACACCGATAGTCCAGCAGCGACCATCGAGAGTAGACACAATTCACGGCTTCTCATTTGAGAAGGCCCCCCTTTCTCAAAACCGTGGGGTACTCTATCACCACTGAGCCTTGGGGTCAACGGTAAACGCAAAAAGGCCGCGACCCGAGGATTCCGGATCGCGGCCTTGAAGAGAGACGGACTATCGTGCGGCGGGCTGACGCGGCGCAGGCTTCGCGAGCTTCGCGGCATCGATGGTCGCGTTGCTCTCCACCTTCTCTACACGCACGATCAGCGTATCCGCCGGACTTACGCTTAGCGTGCGAATCAGGAACGGCAGCTTCACGCCGGCCACATCGCGGTAGTCTTCGTAGTCAGTGTTGATTACGTACTTCCCGAGCGGTGTCGTGTTATACGATCCCTTGCGCAGCAGCAAGCCGGATTCTTTGTCGAAGTACAGCGTGTCGGGATTGTCCCCTGTGACCGCGCCATTCACCACCCACACATCGCGCGAGCCCACTTTATCCGAGCCTGTCAGCGTCAGGCGCGTATACTCCTGCTTCATGTTCAGCGCGCGATAGAAGTCGGCATCCCGCTTCGCCCTAGCACCGTCCACGCCCGTCACCGGCGCGACGTTGCCGTTTGCAGCCTGTGTCCAGGTCTCGTTCCCATCGAACCCACGGGATGTTGCCGCGCCGCCGAAGCCCTGAATCGCGGTCGCCATTACACTCGGCGCCTTTGAATACTGGACCTGCTGCGTGAAGACCATAGGGCCTGCGCCACGCACGTTGGGAGCCGCTTCGACGGTTGCCGTCACTACGCGCGACGTCACCTTGCGGATCGCCGTTTCGCCGCCCAGCGCGGTCACATACTTCGCCAGAATCTGGTCCACCGTCGGGGTTGCCGCCGCGCGAGCCTTGGCCTCCGCTTCGGTATGTTCCTTGTACGCCTCGTACATCACGTCATCCGTCGCGCCCACCGGAGGAGCCGTCGGTTTGTAGAACACCTGCGGGCCGTCCGTCGAATATTGACCGGTCGGCTTGGGCGCGTTCATCGGAACGTGGTTGCCGTTGTGGCATGTATTACACGTCACCACCTGCGCACCGCCGAAGTTATCGGCGTTGATCTTGGCCATCATCGTCATCATCTGGCGAGCCTTGATCTTGTTCGGCGTATCCACCGATCGCGTGCCCTGATGGCAGAACTCGCATTCAACACCCAACGCGGTCGAGAGGAAGCGCATCGACTGGATGAACTCCGTTGCCGGTGCGTCTTTCAGGACTTGGATGTTCTTGTATTGCTGCGCGGCTGTACGCGGAGCCTGCTGTGCAGGCGCGAGGCACGCGGCGGCCAGCGTGGCCGCGGCTAGGGTGATGATCTTGGTTGTGTGGTTCATTCAGGGCCTTATTGTTTGGGTAAGTGGTTGAGATAAGCGTTGGTCTCGCAGACCAGTTCATAAACTTCTTCGCCGGGGGCGAGTTCCCAGTTGATGCGGAACTTCCAGGGTGCGGCAAAGGCGCCGGGGTCTTCAATGGTGACATCTTTCACCAGATGGCCCAGGTCGGGGCGCGAGTAGCGTTGGATGATGTGGAGTTGCTCCGTGTGGGGAGCGATGCCGAGCCAGCTCTTGTCGTTGAAACCAGCGGTATCGACGACAAGAGTGTCGCCTTCCCAGCGGCCCGTCGAGTGGCCCATCCAGTTGGGGAACCAAGTGTCTGGATGCGAGCGGCCGTCCAGGAAGATCTGGTCATGCCCTGGCAGGTTTCCGTCCCACAGCAATACGATCAGTTCCGGCGTCTGCACGATTCTATAAATGAAGGCCTGGTGCAGAATGATGTCGGCTGGCAGGCAGAGGGAGGATGGGTGCAGGTAGGCTCCGTTGGCGGCGCGTTCCTCGACCAGCTTGGCAGCCCAGGGAAGCAACTGCGGGTTCCCCGTTTCGGTGTTGATTCCGGCCCAAACGCCCGAGAAGTCGGGATGGCCGTCGCGGGCGCGGGGCGTCGGACCGGAGGGCGCGGGGTGGTTGGATCGTGCAGAGATGGAGAATTCGTCGCCGGGGGTGCAAAGGTTGCCACCGCATTCGATAAGGAGGTCCAGGCGCTGGGTTTTGCCGGCTTCGAGCGCGAGGCCCTTGCGCTCCGTGCGTTTGTATTGGAAGCCGAGGGACGGGATGACCAAGTCGTAAGAGCCGGGCGCTACAGTGATCGCGTATTCGCCAGCTTTGCTGCTGGTGACTTGGGTGGTGGCTCCGGTGGTGGTGCTGATGAGGCGCACAAAGGCGGCGGGAACAGGGTCACCCGAGGGGTCCGTGAGCTTGCCGGTCAGCGTCTGCCCAGAGACAGCGGCGCCAAAAAGAAAGAGGCCGACCAGAGCGCGGCTCGCACGATGCATGCGAGCCATTGTAGCGCTGCTGGCCGGCCCCGATTCGGGTCGGCTGTTACACCAACTTGGTTTTGCGGATCGGCAGTTCCCGAACGCGCTTGCCGGTAGCGGCGAAGATCGCATTCGCGATCGCCGGAGCCACCGTGGGTACGCCCGGTTCGCCGATGCCCGCAGGCAGTTCGTTGCTCGGGATCAGATGCACGAAGGTCTTCTTGGGAGCCTCCGGCATGCGAGCCACAGGGTAGTTGTTGAAGTTCGACTGTTCAATTGCGCCGTTCTTCGCCGTAATTTCCCCCAGCATCGCCACCGATGTTCCGAACACGCCCGCGCCTTCAAACTGCGCACGCGCGCGCTCCGGATGAATCACCTGACCGGCGTCCACCGCGAAGTGCATCTCCGGAATCGTGAGCTTGCCCTGATCGTCGATTTCGATCTCTACGACCGTTGCAACATACGTCAAGAAGCTGCGATGGGCCGCGATGCCCAGCGCCCGGTTCTTGCCGGGCTTCTTCTTCGCCCAACCCGACTGTTCTGCCGCGACTTCGATCACGCGACGCAGGCGAGCGGTATCCAGCGGATAGTCCGTCTGCGACTTCGTGTGATTCCAGTAGGGGATGTTCGCTTTGATGTCGAGCTTCTTGCCGGGACCGATCAAGTCGAGCAGGTACTCCACACGATCGCGACCCGCCGCCGCCGCCAATTCATCCACGAAAGAGTGAATGCCGAAGGCGTGGTAGATGTTCGCCACCGAACGCATCCAGCCGATGCGCACATGGTGCTTGGCAGGACCGTTTTCGGCCTGATGGTTCGCGACGTCGAAGGGTAGATCGATCCAGCCCATGCCCATCTCGACGTCCATGCCGTAGGTCGCCGTGTCATCGAAGGTGCTGCCGATGGACGGGAACACGCTACGCTGCAGCCACGCGGTCGGCTTGCCGTTCGCGCTTACTGCCGCCTTCAGATACATGCCACCGGTCGAATGATAGAAGTCGTGCTGCACGTCTTCTTCGCGGCTCCACACGACCTTGGTCGGCTTGCCGATTTGCTTCGAGATGATCGCCGCCTCAGCCACGTAGTCGGGCTTCGACTTGCGTCCGAAGCCGCCACCCAGCAACGTCACGTTACAGGTGACGTCTTCCGGCTTGATCCCCAGCGCGCCCGCCACCGTATCCTGCACGGCCTGCGGATTCTGCGTGCACGTCCACACCGTCACTTTGCCGTTCTTATAATCGGCCACCGCGACCGGCGGTTCCATGGGCGTGTGCGACAGCAGAGGCACATAGTAGCTGGCCTCCATCGTTTTGCCGCCCTTGGCGAATTCCGCGTCTACGTTGCCGATGGCGCGCATCACCTTTTGCGGCTGCTTGGCAGCCGTCAGCAGTTCCTGCTTGTAGGCTTCCGAATCGTAGCTGGCGTGCGGACCCAAGTCCCACTTTACGTTCAACTTCTTGCGACCCTGCATTGCGGCCCACGTGTTGTCGGCGATCACGGCCACGCCGCCCAACGCCTGGAAGTTATGTGGAGCCGTAAAGCGCGGGATCTGCACCGTGCCGCTGACGCCCTTCACTTTCTTCGCTTCGGCGTCGTCCACCGATACCAGCGTGCCGCCATACACAGGCGAACGCTGCACCGACGCAAATACCATGCCCGGCACCCGAGCATCCATACCGAACACCGCCTTACCTGTCAGCAGGTTGTCGAGATCGGTGATCGCGACGTCCTTACCGATGTAGCGGAATTCCGCCGGGGTCTTCAGCTTCAGCTCGGTCTTGGCCGGCACCGGCTGCTTCGCTGCCAACGCGACCAGTTCGCCATAGCCCAGCTTCTTGCCCGACTTGTGCACCACCTGATGCAACTGCGCCTTGCACTCGCTCGCGGGAACGTTCCACTTCGCGGCCGCCGCGCGCTCCAGCATCAGACGAGCCGACGCGCCCGTTTCGCGGAACGCCACATAGAAGTCGCGGATGGAGCAGGAACCGTCCGTGTTCTGGTCGCCGTACTTCTTATCGCCGATCCCTTGTTCGATGCGGACCTTCTTCCAGTCGGCTTCGAGTTCGTCGGCCAGCACCATCGGCAGCGCCGTGCGAATGCCGGTGCCCATTTCCGAACGATGCGTCACGGCGATCACCGTGCCGTCGGGGTTGATGCCCAGGTAGACGCTGGGGTGCCACGCGGCGTTGTCTGCTTCGCCCGCGATCAAGCCTTCGGGCAGTACCTGGACGCCCAGGATCACAGCGCCGGTCGAGAAGATCCCTTCCAGGAAGCTGCGGCGGGAAACGTGTTGAATCGTGCTCATGCTTTCACCCCCGCGGCCACGTGGATGGCCTGGCGAATCCGCTGATAGGTGCCGCAGCGGCAAATGTT
>CANIIC010000188.1 GCA_947467395.1 Bryobacterales bacterium | reverse complement strand
TGTCCGTGGCCATCTTCGCGATGCCCTTGTCGCTCTTCGACCACCAGTTGGCCAGAAACGGCGTGGTCAGAAACGCCGTGTTGGTCTGGGTTCCGGTGATGCTCCAGCCCGCCTTGCTGTCCGGGGAAACTTCCACATACAAGGACGGGGTGCTGTCTTCCTTCACCAAATCCAGATCCACCAGCGTGGGAATGCCGGCACCTGTGAGGCGTCGGGCCAGCCGATCAGAATTTGTGGCGTAGGCGACTGTGTAGTTGTTGATATCGCCGGTTCCGTCCGGCGAAACCACCATAACGCCGATGTGCGAAACGATTCCAGGAATCGGATCTGCGCCGTCCACTCTCACAGCGGTGCACCGCGCTGCGCGAACGACCAGCGTGGCATTGCCGTCGTTATCCGTCGCGATCACGAAAGGCGAGGGAACCAGGGGCTGTGCCTGGGCCAAGCTGATCGGACCCGTGCCGACGTATTCGACACAATTCTGAAACTGAACCGGGAACCTACGGTTGTCATCGGCGAGCGCGAAGCTCGCGGAAAAAAAGAAAAGAGGCAGAAGATATTTGTGCATAGATCTGTTCTTTGGGACTGTCCATCGGCGACCCCAAGAACAATCTGCGCCCGCAATTTAATCGTAGTACTGTGGTGCTGTTTTTAAAGTTTCAAAGTGCACCAGATCATGTTGGATCCAGAGCTGCGCTTTCTTCTGCTTGATGTATGCGGACAGTTCGCGGCGCGAGCGTGTGGTCTGTTCCTTATTCACGTCAATCAGCGGTACGACTCCCGTGGTGACTTCTTCCGGGTAGTGATAGATGTCACCTGAAAGAACCACGGGCTGGGTGTTCTTCAGCTTCACGAATAGCGACTGGTGACCTTCGGTGTGCCCGGGCGTCGATTTCAGAATCACCGTGCCATCGCCGAAGACGTCGTATTCGCCCTTCCTGTTGTCGGTGATGACGAACTTGCTGTTCTTGAGTTCGGAGAAGTGTTCCGGGTAGCGCGAATCGGATTTGCCGGCGAGCATCATGTCGCGCTCCACTTTCGGTGTCAGCCAGGTGGAACTAGCGAACAGGTTCGCGTTGCCAATGTGATCCCAGTGATAGTGCGAGATCGCCAGATACTTGATGTCCTTCGGCGCGTAGCCTGAAGCCGCTAGCTGACTGGTGATCGACTTCGTGACGGTGCCGTAGGTCAGAGTGGGTTTCTCTACGCCCGGCTTAAAGTAGGTGTCCGGCACGGCGCCGGTGTCCCAGAACAACGTGCCCTTGGGATGGACGATGAGGTAGCAACCCATCGACAGGTCGACCGTCTTGAGCTGTTCCTTCTTGAAGCCCAAGCGCGCTGGATCATCGATGGCCAGCCGCCCGCAATCGAGTACGTACAGGCGAACCGATTTCGGTGGTTCGGCGGCGGACAGCGTGAGCGCCGCGGCCAGCATCAGCCAGAGGATCCTCATGATCGTTTCTCCTATCGCATGACGAACGGATTGGGGGCGTTGCCCACAATGTCAATCCAGACGCTCTTGGTCTGCAGGTATTCGTTGATCGCATGGAGGCCGCTCTCCCGGCCGATGCCGGAGCGCTTGAAGCCCCCGAAGGGGGACATGTAGCTGACCGCGCGATACGTGTTCACCCACACTGTGCCGGCCTCCAGACGCGCGGGCATGCTGAGGGCGCGCTGGATGCTCTGCGTCCACACGCCTGCGGCGAGGCCGTAGATGGTGTTGTTCGCGATCTCCACGGCCTCATCTTCGTCTTCGAACGGAATAATCGAGAGTACAGGTCCGAAGACTTCTTCGTTCGCGATGCGCATGGTGGGCTTCACGCCGGTGAAGATAGTGGGTTCGACGAACCAGCCGGTGCCGCATTCGGGACGAGCCGCCGGAGTTCCGCCGAGCCGGCACACCGCTCCTTCTTGCTTGGCGATCTCGATGTATTCAAGAACCTTGCGATACTGCGGACGCGTGGTGATGGGTCCCACTTGCGTGGTCATCTGCGAAGGATCGCCCATGCGAGCCTGACTCGCCATCGCGAGCAATTTCTCGACAAACTTGTCGTGAATGGACTTGTGGATCAGCGCGCGTGAGCCAGCAATGCAAGTCTGACCGGTCGCGGCAAAGATGCCCGAGATCACGCCCTTGACGGCATCGTCCATGGAGGCATCGTCGAACACAATGTTCGCGGACTTACCACCCAGCTCCAGCGTGACCTTCTTGATTCCACGCGCGGCCATCCCGTAGACAGCCTCGCCGGTCTTGTCACCGCCGGTGAAGGCGACCTTCGCCACATCCGGATGCGTCACCAACGGCTCACCGATGTCCGAGCCGAAGCCGGTGACGATGTTCACCACGCCCGGAGGGAACCCGGCTTCTTCAAACAGTCGGCCCATTTCGAGCGCGGATGCCGATGAAAACTCCGACGGCTTCCACACGATGGTGTTCCCGGCAGCCAGCGCGGGCGCGAGCTTCCAGGTCGCCAGCATCAGCGGCGAATTCCACGGCGTGATGGCCGCGATCACACCCAGAGGTTCTTCGCGCGTGTAGTTGAAGATGCCAGGTTTGTCGATCGGAATGACGCGGCCTTCGATCTTGTCGGCGAGGCCGCCGAAGTAGTAGTACCACTGCGGAATGTAGCCGAGTTGGCCGCGCATCTCCGCATACAGCTTGCCGTTGTCGCGCGTTTCGATCGAGGCTAGATGGTCGGCATTCGCCGCGATCAGGTCGCCGAGTTTCCGGACAATCGCCCCGCGGGCCGACGCGGTCATCGTGCGCCAGGGGCTCTTTTGATGGAACGCGGCCTTAGCTGCGGCGACGGCGGCATCCACTTCGGCCTTGCCGCATCTCGGGATCATCGCCCAAGGCTGGCCCGTGAAGGGATTCTCCGTTTCGAACCACTCCCCACTCTGTGGCTCCAGCCACTGTCCGTTGATCAGAAGTTTGTATTTTTCCATGTTTCGTTAAGTAACGACGGCTTCCCGGGAGAGCGCAGCAAGATTCGCGAGGCGCTCCGCGCGCGGCTCCGATTCCAGTTCGTCGATCAAAGTTCCTAAGTCTTGTGCGGCATCGCGACCGATGACCGGCTCCGCGGCCCGCAGAAAACGTGCGCGGATGTCTGCGGGTGTGGCCGGGATCACATTCGGCAGGCGTCGAGCCAGCGTGGAACCATCGCGCAAAGTGAGGATCACTTCCGATCCTTGCTGCGATGGATACGCGGCGGTTAAATCGTCATCCGGCTCCAGCGTAGTGCAGCTCGCCAGCCGCGCGATTTCGGGATTGTCCAGCATCCGGTAGTTCGCTTCCGCGATCTCGCCACGCAGCAGCGTCGCGGCGACGCAGTAGTGGATGCTCATCTTCGCTTGCAGTGTTTTCTGGAATGGACCAGCGTGATTGCAGCCGGGGTAGGCGATGGCCGCGTCGGTGCATCGCACGCGGATCGAGGTGATGTCGCTCGTGCTGAGACCGCGTTGTTTCAGATCGCCGCTGAGTGCATCGGCCGCCTGGGCCGCCGTCTGCGCGTAGTTACAGGCGGGCGCGGGTTTGTGGAAGACCGAGAGAATCTCGTAGCCCGAAGCGAAGGGCTTCACCTGACCGACACGTTCCTGGCTTCCCAAAGCTCGGAACAGACCCGCCGTTCCATCAAGCGAAGTCTCCGAACAGGTCGCGCCGGCTTGGGCGAGTTGCGCGGACATCACTGCGTTGCGTGCAGCGAAGCCTACGTGAAAGAACATGTCGTCGCCGCCAGAATAGGGCCACTCATTCAACCCCGCTGCGACATTCGCCCCGAACGCCAAGGCGCTGACCGTAGCGCCTTCATCGCATCCCAGCATCTGCGCCCCGGCGAGCGCGGCCCCCGGAGGTCCGCAGATCCCGGTGGGTCGATACTGGCGAACATTGTCGGGAACCATCAGCGCTCGGCCGATCTGGGCGCTGACTTCGTAGCCGCACACCGCAGCCGTGATGAGATCGCGTCCGGATACTGGAGCCTCGTGCGACAACGCCATCAACGTCGGGAAAACGACGACGCCCAAGTGGCTCACAGAGCCCGTGTGCATGTCTTCGCGCACGAGACCGTGACCCAGGATGCCGTTCACAAATGCCGCGTCGCCGGCTGGAACGCGCACCGAAGACCCGGCGATCGCAGCACTGCCATGCCCGCGCCCGACAATCCCCAGCGCCTGCCGACTCCACGGAAGATCCAGCGATTCGTACGCCGCCGAGAGGAAGTCCAGGCAACAGACCTTCACCTTCTCCACGACTTCTTTCGGCAGTTGTTCGAACGCCACGGCACGCGTGGAAGTGACGATCTGGCGAGCCAGACTCATGCGCGATCCCTTTCCGATATAAGATAGCCGAATATGTTTAAGGCAGGGGAAACGCCGCTCGTCTGGGAAGCCTACGCGATCCGCTACGCGCATCATCATCGCATGGCGCGGGAGAACTTCATCGGGGGCGATATTCACGATGGGCCCATGCCGCTGGATTATTTCGTATGGGCGCTGCGTAGCGGCGATCGTGTCTACGTGGTGGATACGGGTTTCGATGAAGCGGTGGCGAAGAAGCGCGGGCGCAATCATCTGCGGTCGCCCGGCGAAGGCCTGCAGAGGCTGGGGATCGAACCGAGTCAGGTGCGCGACGTCATCCTGACGCACATGCACTACGATCACTCCGGGAATCACGATATGTTCCCGCAGGCGATGTATCACGTGCAGCAGCGTGAGATGCAATTCTGCACGGGTCCCTACATGACGCACGCCTTCATGCGCTTGCCGTTCGATGCCGAAGACGTGTGCGCCATGGTGAAGAAGCTCTACGGCGGGCGCGTGGTGTTCCACGATGGCGACGCGGAGATCGCGCCGGGGTTGAGCGTCCACTACGTGGGCGGGCACTCGATGGGCCTGCAGATGGTTCGCGTATGGACCCGACGCGGCTGGGTGGTGCTGGCGTCGGATGCGGCGCACTACTACGCGAACATGGATCTCGGCTTGGTCTACCCGTTCACCTTCCACGTTGGTGATACGTTAGAGGGCTACCGGCGCGCGGGTGAACTCGCCGATTCGAAGGATCACATCATCCCGGGGCACGATCCTGAGGTGCTGAAGCGTTATCCCGCGGCGGGCCCGGGTTTGGAAGACTGGATCGTCAGACTGGACTAAGCATGAAACAGAGCCAAGCGGCAGTGGAAACGGTGCGGTACACGTCGGACGGAAGCCGAAGCACGATGGGTACCTGGACCGGACCGTTCGTGATGTTTCTAGCGACCCTGATTTCCTACATCGACCGCCAGACGCTGTCCGTGCTGGCGCCTACGATTCTGCCGGACGTGAATCTCAGCGCCACGGATTTCGGCTACACGTTGTCGGCTTTCTCGATCGCGTACATGCTGGCGAATCCGGCATGGGGATCGATTCTGGACAAGATCGGGCTGCCGTTGGGAATGGCGATCGCCGTCGCCCTGTGGACGGGCGCGAGTGCCGCTCACGCGCTAGTTGGCGGGTTGGTGGGATTTGCAGTGGCGCGCACCGTGTTGGGTATCGGCGAAGGCGCGGTGTTTCCGGGCTGCGTCAAGATGGCCACCGATTGCCTGCCGCAGGAAAAAGTGGGGCGCGGCATCGGCATCGGCTACAGCGGGGCGGCGTTCGGATCGCTGATCACGCCACTGGCAGTCACACCCATCGCGGCCATCTACGGCTGGCGCATGGCGTTCTGGATTACGGGTGCGCTTGGTATCGTGTGGCTGCTGATTTGGTGGCGCATCGCGCGGAACGTTCCGAAGCGGGAGCGCGTTTCGGAGAAGATCGCTGTCGTCAATCCGCTGGACCGGCGTTTCTGGTTGATCGTGACCACGTACGGAATGGGCGCGATCGCACTCGGGGTCATTGCGTACATGAGCCCGCTGTATTTGAGCCGGGCGCTCAATCTATCGCAAACCGAGATCGGGCACCTGGTATGGATCCCGACCATCGGCTGGCAGTTGGGTTACTACTTCTGGGGCTGGGTTTCCGATCGCATCGTGCCGGAGCAGGTGCGTCCGGTGAAGGTACTGCTGCTGCTCTCACTGCTCTCACTGCCCAGTGCGTTTGTCACGATGGTGGACTCCTGGCAGGCCGTGCTCGCGTTATTTCTATGGGCGATGTTCGTGGCCGATGGCTTCATCGTGATGGGGCTGCACATCGGTGCGCGAGTCTTCACAAAGGACGAAGCAGGGCTGGCAGGTGGAATCGGCGGGGGATCGTGGTCAATGGTGCTGGCAGTGGTGCTGCCGCTGTACGGAGGATTGATCGACGCGAAGAACTTCACGCCGATCTTCGTTTCGATGGCTTTGTTCCCGCTCGCCGGAACGTTGCTCTACCTGTGGCTGAGCAAGCCGTGGGCGAACGGGAACAAGCCGAAGCTGGCTTAGACACCCATCTCAGTCAGAGCTTCCTTGGCGATGCGGAAGCTATCCACGCCCGCAGGAACGCCGGCATAGATGGCGACCTGAAACAACACTTCGCGAATTTCTTCCTTGGTTACGCCGTTGCGGATCGCGCCCTTCACGTGGATCTTCAGCTCATGCGGACGGTTCAGCGCGGAGATCATCGCCAAGTTGATGATGCTGCGCGTTTTCTTATCTAGGCCTTCACGGCCCCAGCATTCGCCCCAGCAGTAGGTGGTGGCCAGTTCCTGCATCGGCATGTTGAAGTCGTCGGCGCTGGCCAACGACTTGTCCACGAACTCGTCACCCAGGACCGAGCGACGAATCTTCAAACCTTTGTCGAACATTGCTTTTTCCATGTGAGTTCTCCTTAAATTACGCCTTCACTTCTACGTGAGCGAGATTTTCGACGGTGCGGATGATCGCGGACATATCTACGTCCGGTCCCTGCATGGCCATCGTTGTTACCAGCATTTGTTTCACCGCCGCGGCGACCACGGTGGGCACCTGCAGTGCATCGGCCTCATCCATGAACAGTCGGATGTCCTTGTTCAGCAGTCCCACGGAGAAGCCTCCGTTGAACTTGCGGGGGAACACGAGGCGCGGGATCTTGTCCTCGGTGGCACTGTTGCGGCCGGTACCGGAATTGATCACGTCGCAGATCACCTTCGGATCGAGCCCAGCTTTCACCCCGGTTACGACGGCTTCCGAAGAAATCGCCATGGCCGTCGCCGATAGGATGTTGTTCAGCAGTTTCATGGTGTGGCCCATGCCTGGCTGAGTGCCGAGGAAGAACACTTTGCCCAGATGCGCCAGGATCGGCTTCAGGCGCTCCAGCACGTCTTCGGGGCAGGAGACCATGATCGCGAGCGTGCCCTTGTTGGCTCCGGTGACACCGCCGCTGATCGGCGCGTCGACTTCGAGGATGTTCTTCTTGGCCAAGCCCGCAGCGATGCGCTT
>CANIIC010000187.1 GCA_947467395.1 Bryobacterales bacterium | reverse complement strand
GCTCCACGCGCGACGAACATCGCCTGGAAATCTCTATTGATGGCGAAGCCAAACAGACTCAGCGGATTGCCTCCAACGCGCGCTCGGAGGAGTTCGAAGTCGAAGCCGGCGACGTCTGGAGATTCCGCTTCCCAGTAACTGCGGGACCACATAAGGTTGGTGCGACATTTATTGAACGCAGTGAGGCATTGCCGGAAGGCCCGCTTCGTCCTCCGGCCCGCAGCCGTGGCTTGCTGCCCAGTGTGGTCGGCGTGACGATCACCGGTCCATTTAACCCCACGGGGCCTGGCGATACGCCGAGCCGTCGACGCATCTTTGTTTGCCGTCCGGCGACTGCGGCAGAAGAATCGGGCTGCGCAGACAAGATTCTCACGACGATGGTTCGCCGCGCATATCGTCGAAATGTGACCGCCGCCGATCTTGCGCCGGTTCGCCGCTTCTACGAAGCGGGACGCACGGAACGCAACTTCGAACTGGGTATCCAGCGCGCTCTTGAACGCATCCTGGTGAGCCCGCAATTCCTCTTCCGCATCGAAGAGCAGCCAGACAACGCGGCTGTTGGGACAGTCTACCCAGTGAAGGACTTCGAGCTCGCCTCGCGCCTCTCGTTCTTTCTCTGGGCGAGCATCCCGGATGACGCTCTGCTGGATGCCGCCGCCAACGGCTCGCTCCGCCGTCCCGAAGTGCTCACGCAGCAGGTCAACCGCATGCTGGCTGACTCGCGCTCAGAGTCGCTGATTAACAACTTCGCGGCGCAGTGGCTCTACCTGCGCGATGTTGAAACCAAAGATCCTGACCTCTATCTGTTCCGCGAATTCGACGAGGGACTGCGTGCCAGCTTCGTCCGCGAAACGGAGTTGTTCCTGAACAGCATCTTGCGCCAGGACCGGAGCGTTCTGGATGTGATCACCGCGAATTACACGTTCCTCAACGAACGTCTGGCGAAACACTACGGCGTCCCGAACATCACCGGGACCCATTTCCGGCGCGTGGAGCTCCCGGCCAACAGCCCCCGTGCAGGATTGTTGGGACAGGGCAGCATTCAACTGATCACCGCTTATCCGACGCGGACCTCTGCGGTCCTTCGCGGAAAGTATGTTCTTGAGAACTTGCTGTCGTCGCCGCCTCCTCCGCCTCCGCCCAATGTGCCTTCGCTAAATACCGAGAAGTCCGGCCAAGCCCTTTCGATGAAAGATGCCATGCAACTCCATCGCGCCAATCCGGCCTGCGCTTCCTGTCATGCGAAGATGGACCCAATCGGATTCGCGATGGAAACGTTCGACGCCATCGGACGCTACCGCACGGAAGAAAACGGCAAGCCCATCGACAACTCCAGCAGCCTGCCGGATGGTACACCGGTGGTGGGAGTCGAAGGTGTTCGCCAATTGATTCTGAAGAACCCGGACATGTTCGTGGAAGCCATCACCACGAAGCTGCTGATGTACGCGCTCGGTCGAAATATCCAGTATTACGATGAACCGGCCATTCGCACGATCGTGCGCAATGCAGCCAAATCGAACAACACCTTCGCGTCGCTGGTCTTAGGGGTGACGAACAGTCTTCCCTTCCAGAACCGTGCGGTTGTTGTCCAAGGTCAAGGAAAGTAACAATAGTCTCTAGGAGCAGATCATGAACTTCGTTACCCAGAAAACGCTGAATCGCCGGACCATCCTGCGAGGCTTGGGAGCCGCCGTTGCCTTGCCGCTGCTCGACTCCATGGTCCCGGCTCTCTCGGCGCAAGCCAAGGCGGCACCGCCGCGTTTGGGCTTCATCTATGGTGCTCACGGCGTCATTCACTCCGACTGGAAACCGCGCGCTGTGGGTCGCAATTGGGAGCTCTCGCCGAACCTGAAGCCTCTGGCTGGACTCCGCGATCACATCAACATCTTCTCCAACCTTTCTCACCTCGAGGCCGACACCAAAGGCGACGGCAGCGGCGACCACAATCGCGCCTCGGCCGCTTGGCTCACCGGAGTTCATGCCTACGATCGCACGCGCCCCGGCGCCGAGATTCGCTTAGCCACTTCCGCCGACCAGATCGCGGCGCGGTACCTGGGCAAGGAGACTGCTGTCCCCTCCATGGAGATCACGCTGGATCCCGCCTCCCAAGGCGCTTGCGATTCGGGCGACTGCTTCTACGTCAACACTGTCTCCTGGCGAAGCGAGACGTCTCCCAATACGGCCGAAATTCAACCCCGCGTGGTCTTTGAACGGCTGTTCGGAGAAGGCGGCAATGTCGCGCAGCGGCGCGAGCGCATGCGAACCGAAGGCAGCTTACTCGATTCCGTGTTGGAAGAAACCGGCCAGCTCTCCGCGAAACTCGGCAAGGCTGACAAATCTAAGCTGAATGAGTACCTGGATTCGGTGCGCGAAGTGGAACAGCGCATCCAGCGCGCTGAGGCCAATGTGGAGGAATCGCTGGAGCTCCCCGACCGGCCGATCGGGATCCCCGCATCGTTTGAAGATCACGCCAAACTGATGTTCGATCTCCAGTTGATGGCGTTCCGCTCCGACACCACTCGCGTGTTCTCCCTGATCATCGCCCGCGACTTGAGCAGCCGGTCTTATCCCAACATCGGGGTTCCCGGCACCCACCACGGCATCTCCCACCATCGTGAAGATGCCCAACTGAAATCGCAGAAATCGAAGATCGACACCTATCACATGCAGGTGTTGAGCTACTTCCTGGAGAAGATGCGCGACACGCCGGATGGCGACGGCTCCCTGCTGGATCACAGCGCCATTCTGTACGGCAGCGGCATGGGTGATGGCAACCTCCATCGCCACTCAGACCTTCCGTGCATGCTGGCGGGCAAGCTGGGCGGGAAGTTCCAGACTGGGTATCACTTTGATCACAAGCCCGATACGCCGATGGCCAACTTGCTCGTCACGATGCTCAACGCAGTGGGCGCGCCCATCGCCAAACTGGGAGACAGCACCGGCCAACTCCTGCTCGACTACAACCGAGCCTAACTAGTCCCGCGGCCGGGTTATTCGCCCGGCCGCAATCCTACCGCGAAGCCATCGGAATCCCGGATGCGCAGCAGTTTTCATCCGTCGAAGGCAGATCTCGACTCCTATGGCCTTCAGACGATCCGTAATCCGCTTCTAATCGTAGTCGGCCACCCGCGCTCCTAGATTTGGGGGCTTAAATTACACCGGCTGTTTTCAACGCGCCCCACTCTGCCGCCGAGTATCCCAGCAAGCCCCCGTAGATTTCCTGGTTGTGCTCACCGATTTCGGGCGGAGGTTGATCCATCTGAACAGTGGCATCCGAGAAAACGATCGGTACGCCCGGGCCGTAAACATCCGCGTCGGGGGCCGCCGGATGCTGCAGTCGCACCGTTTCCCCTCGGCCTACGACCCGGGGATCCCTTACCACTTCTGCGGGATTCCGCACTTCCGCTGCCGGAACACCGGCACTGGCAAGTGACTGCACCGCTTCCGCCTTCGTTCGAATCCGAGTGAAGTCGCTGACGAGACGGTCTACCCCCGTCACATGACGAACCCGCGCGTCGCGTGTCCGAAAACGTTCGTCCATGGACAATTCAGGCCGACCGATCGCCCTAAACAGCGCCTCCTCAAACGCTTCCGTTGGCGCACAGATCCCTGTGTCTCACTCAACACGCAGCTCTCCCAATCGCTCACTCGCCTGGGGATCCAACACCACTTCGAAACCTACGACGGGGATCACGGCAGCCACATCAAGCCTCACTTCGCAGAGAAGCTGATCCCGTTCTTCACAGCCAACCTCAGCCCTGCCAAATAACAAAAAGGGCGCTCGGCATGACCCGAGCGCCCGCACTTCCCAACTTTAACCGCGTTACTTCAAGTTCTTCGTCTGAACGTGCCAGCCAGCTTCTTGGCACAACCCGCAGTTGGCACCCACGAACATTTTGGATTCGCTCTTCTCGCCCTTCAACTGCCAGTTCAGCATCGATACCGCGACCTTCGCGAACGCACCGCCATTGGGCTGACTATACGTGCCACCGTGGCCCATGCCATCGAGGTACGTGTGGATCGCCGGCACCTTGGTGATGCGCTTGAAGTCGTCCATGCCATTCTCATGCGCGATGTCCGTCTTGTCGCCGGTCACGAAGAAGATAGGCGAATGAAGCTTGTCCAGCTGATCCTTGCCCACATTTTCCATCGCCGGCGTTCCTGGAGCCATCGGAGCATTCAAGATCCCGCTATTGAAGATGCCCACCAGCTTCACGCGCGGATCGGTCGCCACAGCATAAGCTTGGATCCCGCCGCACGACATCCCCATCACCGCGATCTTCGCCGCATCCAGCTTGCCGTTATACGGGCTGCCTTTGCGACTGTTCTCCGCCAGCGCCCAATTGATCGCATCAATTAACTGCGAGGATTTAGTCGCCGGACCTGCCGGAGCTGCTTGCTTGCCATCCTTCGGAGCGCCTTTCGGAGCACCCTTCGCCTGCCCCGGCGCGGGCCGCGGCTGCGGAGGACCAATGGCCACCGCCAGGTATCCGTAAGACGCAATCTCCATCAGGAAGTTGCGATGCGCCAAGCCGTCGTTCGCACATCCGCCTTCACCCCAGGCGATAATCGGCATCTTGCCCTTCACCTTCGATAAGTCCTGAGGCCGGTATATCGTGTGCGTCATCAAGGACGGGTCTTGCTCCAGGATCGACTTAAACAGTCCCGTGCCTTCCTGCCCAAATGCACACGCTGCTGTGGCCAAGAGCGCTAACGCGATTCTCATGCTGAAGTCTCCTCGTGGGTGGCGTTTCAGGTTTCGATTATATCCAGTTTGTATCCAGCCGGTATCCAGAATCAGCCTAGGGCCGCCCAGCCCCGATCGCAAGCCAGGACTTGGCGCATTCTTCCACAACCGTGAGGTACTTCTCGACCTCGCCCTTGCCCACAATCCACGGATTCGGATCGTTCCCTTTGCGAGCCTTCGTCTGCGCCAACCGGGTCAGAGCATCGTTGTACTCCGTGTGATTGCCAATGATCACGTCCGCGCCCACGCCAGCGCTGATATCCTTGATCCGGCGCGCATTCGAAATGTAGGACTCCAACATCTCCTTCGTCGTCCCACCGCTCAGCGCCGTTCCGCCCCACTCCATCGCCATGTGCGGCTGACCATGATCTTTCACCGGCACCAGCACCGACAACGTTCCCGCCGTATGACCCGGCGTAATGTAGATCGTGATCGTCGTATCGCCCAGCGTCAGCTTCTGCCCATCTGTCGCCTCGATGTCCTTGCGCGGAGGATTCGCCTCACGAGCCGCCAGTTCCCAATCCTTGGGACCCATGATCACTTTCGCGTTGGTCATGTCCTGCAGGATCTTCACAGCACCGTCGTGATCCCCGTGCGCATGGCTCACGATGATGTACTTGATGTCCGCCACATCCAGCCCGTTCTTCTTCATCTCATCGATAATCGAATCCTGCGCCGCGTAACCGAACAGCGTGTCGATCAAGATGATGCCCGCCGACGTCTTCACCGCCCACGCGCTGTTTACCTTCGTGGTCAGCATGTAGAGATTGTCGAACACCTGACCGCCCTCCGCATACCACTGCTCCTTCGGCGGCGGACCCGCAGGGCCCTTCCCCTTGGCCGCGCCTGGACCCGGCCCCTTCGCGGCTCCCGGACCAGCAGGCGAATTCGCTGTCGACACAGCCCCAATCGTCGCTGGGCAAGCTAAGTTCGCCGCGCCCTTATTGTTCGAATTCAACAGAGCCGTCGCGGCAGCTTTGTGCGCCGTCCCAGTATCCGCAGTCTGCGCGCTCGCTCCCACCACCATCGCGAGTCCAGCCAAGAACCAAGAACTTCTCATGTGCATTCTCCCTATTTCGGCATGTGCGTGAAGTCGCGCTCATTCTCAAGGCAGACTTCATCGATCAATTCCGTATCCACCACCGCCCGAGCCTCAAGCTTCACCGTCCACGGCTTGGTGTACACCTTCGGATCCTCGACCGTCAACTCAATCTCCAGCGTCCCAAAGTTCGGCCGACGATACCGCTCCGTCATCTTCCCAGAACTCGTCAACGGATCCCCGCGCATGTCCAGCCACAGGTCATCGCGAAACCCCGTCGTCTCGATCACCAGCGTGTCCTTGTCCCAATGACCCACCGAGTAGCCGTTCCACGACGGCACTGGATCCATCGGCAGCGATCGGCCATCCATGTGGATCTGGCGATAGCTGGCGTTGAACTCATTCAGAATCGCCAAAAGCTTCGGCGACTGCATGAACCGGCTCAAGTGCGGCAGGGTGAACATCCGCGGCGGATTCGAAGGCAGGCATCGCACGTGCGGATCATCCAGCGGCGCGCCAAACGCTGGAGCGCTTTAGCAGAAGACGTGAGCATGCCCCCAGAGAATGTCACTATGCCCGGAAAGGTTCTGTCCCAAGAGCAGAAGCAGTTACTATTCGATGTTGCCAACACGCATCAGGAATGGGCCGTTGCGTATTATGCGGCGGTAGTCGCGGTAAACACAACCTGCCGAGGTGTCGAATTGAAGCACCTGAAGTGGAGCGATATGGATTTCGCAGGAGAAGTCCTTACGGTTCAAAGGTCCAAGATCGATGCAGGTATTCGGCGAATCGCCCGAAACAGCACGGCACGATAGGCCTGCGCTCGGCTGCTTGACCGGGCGCATTTTTTGGGGGCAGCGGAAGGTGGGCACTACGTCTCTCCGGCCTGTGAGCCACGGCAGATCAACCCACTACAACCGCAAAAGAGTTGGCGAACCGCTTGGAGGAAACTTAGAAGCGCGGCGGCAAGACGGGCGGGGCGCGCAGCAGCACTCTGGTCTCTGAGCCGAGGACTGACAAGCGCCACCGCCTCGTACCAAGTCGAGGCTGCTGCTTTCCAGAAATTCCGTTTCCATGACCTTCGCCATCAATCCATTACGGAAATGTCTGAGAACGGAGCTTCGGATGCAACCATCATGGCAATTGCTGGGCACCTCTCGCCCAAGATGGTGCGGCACTACAGCCACGTCCGAATGGAGTCGAAACAGAACGCTCTGGACGCTCTCGATTCGGGTCTGAAGGTGGTCACGTCACAAAGCGCGTCACAAGCTGTGTGCTGACCAAAGGTATATGCGTGTAAGTTATTGAAAGAATGGTGGGCGCGCAGGGACTCGAACCCCGGACCTCCTGCGTGTGAAGCAGGCGCTCTAACCAGCTGAGCTACGCGCCCAATGTGATCGCGAGAATGCGTGATCGACGGCGTGAGACTTCATTCTATCGCGTTGGGGGGATTCGCGCTACTCTGAAAATTCATGCCCATCTGGCAAGCGGTCATCCTGGGGGTCGTCCAAGGCCTCACTGAATTTCTCCCGGTCAGCAGTTCGGCGCATTTGGCCGTGCTCCCGTATGTGGTGGGGTGGAAAGACCAGGGGCTGGCGTTCGACATCGCTCTCCACTTCGGGACACTGTTGGCGGTGCTCGGGTTCTTTTTCCGCGACTGGCTACAGATCGT
>CANIIC010000186.1 GCA_947467395.1 Bryobacterales bacterium | reverse complement strand
ATGACGGCCAGGAACGCATACGACTTGTTACCGACGATTCGCTCACGTTCTGTGACGTTGAACATGGGCAAGATCGACGAGGCCGATATGCGTGCGTTCATCGGTGCGCGAGGGCTGGACAATCCGGAACGTCGCCTGGCGATGGCCGAAGGTGCTCCGGGTGTGGCGCTGTCGGTGGATTTCGAAACCTACGATCGCCGGCGGACAGCGATGCTGACTCTTCTGCGTGTGGCGGCGGGGCTGGAGCAGTTCGGCGCGTGGATGAAGCACTCCGATTCGATTGGTGCCCGCAAATCCGAAAAGCTCGAGCAGTATCTGGAAGTGCTCTATTCGTTGCTTGAAGACACGCTGCGCTTGATGCATGGCGCCCCGGCCGGGCGCAATGCGGACATTCAGCGGGATCTCGAAGCCCTGTCTGGGCGCGTGTCGTTTGACTGGGTCAAGAGAACTTTGACTCGTGTGGATGGGCTGGTGGAACTCGCGCGCCGCAATATCCAGAAGTCGATTGCCCTCGATGCCATCGCCGCGAGTGGTTTGCGGCTCCGCTAAGTCTGTGTTATTCAAGAAGTAACTACGCTGACCAGGCCTGCCTCACACAGCCTCGCCGCACCGAAGGAGTTTCGAGTGGAAACCGGGAACCGCCGCCTAATTCGCCCATCCCTCACCGACGTAAAAGAAACCAGAGCCCCTCGGGAAGGTGCCCCTCCGCGCAAGGACGGGCCGCCTCCGAAGAAGGTGACTCCTCCGGATCAGACCAACGCCGAAAATTTCTACTACCTGAAGCAGATGCAGTCCAAAACGCCGATGACCATCGTGCTAAAGGACGGCGAAGTGCTGAACGGTGTCATCGAGTGGTACGACAAGTGTTGCCTCAAGGTGAACCGCGAAGGTGCGCCGAACTTGATGATCTACAAGAGCAACATCAAGTACATGCACAAGAGTTAGGTTGTCGCGTTCGCGAACGCCAACGCTTGTTGCGTCAGTAATGGCTGATCTTGCGCGCCGGTCATGGTGCGTGTTTCCCGCGAATACAGCAGCCGGCCCTGTTGCACGGGTAGGTGCGCGCGCTCCAGTACGTACAGCAGCTCCAGCGTAGACTCCGCCCTCGAAACGATGTGGAAACGCACGGCGTCCGCGGAGGCATCTTCAGGAAAGCGGGGACATTCGCCGCGTGCGTATCCGATGTTGCAGATGGTTGTGTCTGTAGCGACGGGTTCGGAGGTCGCGTGGCAGGTCCCCGCGTGAAGCACGCCCAGGGGCGAGCGAGGAGGCCGGAACCATTCGGTTTCCTGGCGCGGCGCGATAGGCAGGAAGTACGGGCAAGGCACGGTAGGCAGCTTCGTGTATCCTAGCAGCTTGGACCAACGAATCGACATCTTAAAGCAGATGCTGGCGGCCGATCCAGCCAACAGCTTCGCCCGCTACGGCCTCGCGATGGAGCATGTGAAGTCCGGGGACCTGGAAGGCGCCGTGCAACAGTTCGACGCCCTGCTGGAACGCGACCCGAATTATTCGGCCGGGTACTTCCACGGCGGGCAGACGCTCGAGAAACTGGGCCGTTTCGACGGGGCTCGCGATTACTACAAGCGAGGGCTGGCGGTGACGCGTGATCCGCACGCGCGGGGCGAACTGCAAGCAGCCCTGGATATACTGGGTGAGTAGGCGGGAGGCCTAGAAGCCGTGCGTTTTATCACGATCGCCCTGCTGGCGCTGGTCACGATGCGACCGGCCTTTCCTCAAGCCACGGCCACGCAGAAGCTGGGGCCGCTGGACGGCAACCCGACCATCTTCGCGGTGCTGGCGGCCATCAACGCGGCCGGTTACGACACCGAAATCGATTCGCCCACCAACAACCCTCTGCGGGCGCAGTTGCGCGATCACCTTTCGAAGGTCAATATTCCGAGCCTGCCGGCTTTGAAGCGCTTTGTGCGCGATCATCACCTGCCGAACGCCGTCGACGATCTGGGTCAATACATCTCCTTCGCCCTGTTGAGCAAGGGCGCCCCGGACTTCAAGCCCGCCGTGCCGAACTTTCCGATGCCGGCCGACGCGGATCGCCTGCACGACTTCCCGGCGCTGATGGAAGCCTTCTACCAGGAAGCAGATTTGGGGACCTTGTGGAATCTGTCGCAACCCGCCTACGAGGCGGAATTGGTGAAGTACACCGACCCCATTTCGCGTGCGACGCAGAGCGTGAACGCGTATTTGCGAAACCCTCTGAATCAGCAGACCAAGGGTAAGTTTCAGGTGTTCATCGATCTGCTGGGCGCGCCGAATCAGGTGCACGCCCGTATCTACCTGGAAGAATACTTCGTCGTGATCACCCCTTCCCCCGAACCGCGCATTGACGAGATCCGGCATCACTACCTGAGGTTCTGGGGCGATGGTTACGGCTTCAAGTTTGCGGCTGATATCAACAAGATAAAGAACCTGGGCGACTATGCTCTGACCTCGCCAATCCTGGGGCAGGCGTATCGCGAAGACTTTGTGTTGCTGGCCACTGAGTGCTTCATCCGCGCCGTGGAATCGCGCTTGGACAAGAAGCCGGACATGGCCACCACCGCCATGCGCGAGGGTTTCGTGCTGGCTCCGGCGTTTGTGGAGTTGCTGCCGAAATATGAGGCGCAGCCGGACACGATGCGCAACTACTTCCCGGACCTGCTGAAAGGGATCAGCACGAAGAAGGAAATGGCGCGGCTCGATAAGATCGATTGGATCACCGAACGTCAGGTGAAGACGATCCGTGTCACCGTCCAGGCGAAGGCTCCGGTGCTGACCGGCAACGCGAAAATCCTGGAAGATGCCGAAGAAGCGTTCCGGGCAGGCAAGCTGGCCGAGTCCAAAGAGATTTGGGCCAAACTGATGGCCTCCACCGACGACCGTCCGACGCAGGCTCGGTCGTATTACGGGTTGGGCCGCGTGGCTCTCTCGGAGCGGAATCCCGAGCGTGCCGACCAATTGTTGCGCAAGGTACTCGAATTAAACCCCGATGCGTCTACACTGGCGTGGAGCTTGGTTTACCTAGGTAAATTAGCGGATTCCCAGGGTGAGGGCGATGCTGCGAAACAGTTTTACAGCAAGGCGTTAGCCGTAGCCGGCTTGCCGGATCAGGTGAAACGCGAAGCTGAGCAGGGGATGACGGGGGCGTTCTTCAAGAATCGTCCACCGGAGGCCGCTGCGCCGGAAGAGGAAGAAGACGAAGACCTCGACGATCTGCCGTAGGGCAAGATTGCAGTAAAGTAGTAGCCGGGCAACACGAAATCCATAGGAGCACGAAGAATCACAATGAAGAACGTTTTTAAGGGTCTGGCCCTCATGTCAGTGGCCGCAGTGGGTCTGTTTGCGCAAGCGCCGGCTCCGGCCGCGGCGGCGGCTCCGACCCCCGAAGAAATTAAGGACGCGCAGGCGATCCAGTCGAAGCAAGTCCAGACGCCGGCCGATGCCGATGCGAAGATGACGTTGGTCAATCAGTTTGTGGCCAAGTTCCCGACGAGCTCCTTGAAGGGTTACATCCTGACCATGGGCGGCGAAGCGGCGCAGGCCAAGCGTGATTCGGCCCGCGCGCGTTACTACTACGAACAGGCCATTGCGGCGGATCCGAACAGCGATTACGCGATGATCATGCTGGGTGCCGAAATCGCCCAGAACACCGGCGAACACGATCTGGACAAGAAGGACAAGCTGACCAAGGCGGAAAAATACGCCAAGGACGGCATGGCGCTGATCGAAAAGCGCACCAAGAATCCGCAGGAAGACCAGGCTCAGTTCGACCAGGAAAAGGCTTCGGATCTGGCGCGCGCACACATGACCATGGGGCTGATCGCGATGGCGGACCAGAAGGACGAAGCGGCCGGCAAGGAATTCCTGCAGGCTGCCGCGGGCGACGCGATGAATCTGCTGCGTGCCGGCATGGCGTTCAACAACGCGAAGAAAATTGACGACGCCAATGCGGCGCTCGACAAGTTCATCGCGATTCCGGGTCTTCCCGATCAGTACAAGAAGATGGCGGAAGACGAAAAGAAGCGCGGCCAGCAGTTGAAGAACGCCAAGTAGTTTCGGACAGGACACGCCGGACGGTTCATGAAGGGCGAACTCTCAGTACTTGAAGCGGCCATCGGACATGTATTCGGGGACCGCGAATTGCTGGAGCGCGCCCTTACCCACAAATCCCACGCGCATGAACAGAATGGGGATGTGAGTGGGGCGCCTCGAGATCCGTCCGGCGATAACGAACAACTGGAGTTCCTGGGGGACTCGATTCTAGGCTTCGTCGCCAGCGAGTATTTGGTGCGGCGGAATCCCGAAGCTCCCGAAGGCCGGTTGTCGAAATTAAAGGCGCACCTGGTCAGCGCAGCGCACTTGCACGAAGCAGCGCAGGCGCTGGAACTGGGCAATTTCCTGTTCCTCGGCCGTGGGGAAGAAATGAGCGGAGGCCGGGAGAAGAAAGCCCTGCTGGCGGACGCGCTCGAAGCCCTCATCGCTGCCATTTACCTCGACGCCGGGTTGTCTCCCGCGCGTAATTTCATCGAATCCCGCGTGCTCTCTCTGTTCGACGAATTGGGCGAAGGCGTCCCCTCGGCCGCCACCGATCACAAGAGCGCCCTGCAAGAGACTGCACAGGCGCTGAAACTCCCTCCTCCGCGTTACGTCATCGTCGCCGAAGACGGGCCGGAACATTCCAAGACTTTCACCGTTGAAGTTCGCGTGGGCAAGGACTGGGTCAGTCAGGCCCAGGGGACCTCCAAGAAAGCGGCCGGCCAGAAGGCGGCTCAGCACATTCTGCAGCAGTTGACGGAGTGGGGCCGGTAGACGATGCGGCTGGCCCCGGTCCTAGCGATTGCGATCTTGAGCGCGCTGCCGGGGTGGGCTCAGTCTGTGCTGGTGGGCGTAGGTTCCACCATCCACTTAGTGAACGAAGATCTGGCGCTGCTGGAAGCGCAAATTCCCCGTAAAGACCTGCCCTGCAAAGTGGAGCCCCAGGATCCAGCCGTCGGCTTCGATCTCCGGTTTCACGGCGGCTATGACGTCACCATGGCTCTGAAGGAACTCGCAGGTTCGGAGAACCAGCTGCGAATCGTGTTCCGGGTCACTCCCGACGCCCATCCTGACGAACCTGTTTTCTTCGCACAAAACTTCCGGGTTCCCGCGATCCCCGAAGACGCCGGTGGCGATACGACGCTGGCCGGAACGTTCGATCTGGGCGAAGGCAAGTATCACGTCGACTGGCTGATGCGCGACCGCCAGAACCGGGTTTGCGCGTTTTTCTGGGACGCCAAGGCCGAACTGCCGCGCGGGGACCGGGATATGGAGCTGGCAATCGGCGCCAACGTGGTCCAAGCGGCTCAGAATGAACAATTTCTGGACGATCCCCCGGTTCAACGGAACGCAGGGGCGCTGCTGAACGTCAAAGTGATGGTGAACTTCGCTCCCCAAAATCAGAACTCGTCGGCCATGCGTCCCCTCGACACACTGGCGCTGGTGACGATGATGCGCCGGATCACCAGGGATCCCCGGATCGGGAAATTCTCGCTGGTGGCCTTCAATATCCAGGAACAACGGGTCGCCTACCGTCAGCCGTCCTCAGACAAGATCGATTTCCCGGCCATGGGTAAGGCGATTTCTGACATCGAACCGGGCAAAATTGACCTCAAGTTGCTGGCGAACAAGCGCGGGGAAGAAGAGTTTTTGACCGATCTGATCAAGACGGAGTTGGCCAGTGCGGATCGGCCCGATGCGCTGATCTTCGCCGGGCCGAAGTACATGGTGACCGAAGGGTCGCCGGAGAATGATCTGAAGAATGCCGAGGGCGTCGATTACCCGGTGTTCTACTTGAATTACAACCTGAACCCCGCGGGCGTGCCGTGGCGCGATTCGATCGGCCGGGCGATCCGGGTGTTCGGGGGCAAAGAGTACACCATCACGAAGCCGCGCGACCTGTTCTTCGCCGTGACGGAGATGGTGGGCCGTATTGTAGAATCTAGGCAGGGGCGAGGGGTCGCCTCTGCTCCTAAATGAGGTGGTTTATGCGTCGTCTGGCTTTCCTTTCTGCCTTGGTTGCCACAGTCGTCGTGCCGTCGTTCGGTCAGCAGGACTCGAAGTATTCGAGCAAGCTTGCGCCATATGTGGCCTCGCCGTCCCGCGTGGTGGAACTGATGCTCGACATGGCTCGTGTGAAGCCGGGCGACACGGTGTATGACTTGGGTTCGGGCGACGGGCGCATTTTGGTGGCCGCTGCCGAACGACGTGCGCAGGCGATCGGCATTGAGATTAACCCCAAGCTGGTGGCGGCTGCGACCGATGAAATCTCCCGTGCGGGCCTCTCGAATCGCGCGAAAGTGATCCAGGGTGATGTGATGCAGACCGACTTCAGCGCGGCCAGCGTAGTCACGCTGTACATGGACACGAGTTCCAACGCGAAGCTCCGTCCGCAGTTGGAAAAGCAGCTGAAGCCCGGCTCGCGTGTCGTGTCGCATGACTACGAAATTCCCGGCTGGACCCCGGTTCGCGTCGAGAAGACCGACGAGAAGCAGAGCCACACGATCTACCTCTACGAGATCGGCGCCAAGAAGTAAGTTTCTACGTCCGTTTGTGCGCGATCGACTTGGCCTGTGTGAACAGGTGCAGGTAGTCCGCGCCGCCCGCCTTTGAATCCGTTCCAGACATGTTGAATCCCCCGAAGGGGTGCGCCCCGACGATGGCGCCCGTGCACTTCCGGTTGATGTACAAATTGCCGACGTGGAACTCCCTCTCGGCCCGCTCAATGGTCTCTGCAGAGCGGCTGTAGATGGCCCCGGTCAGCCCGTATTCGGTATTGTTGGCGATGGCCAGCGCATCGTCCAGGTCCTCGGCGCGGATCACGGCCAGCGCGGGTCCGAAGATCTCCTCCCGGGCGATGCGCGCGGTGGGAGGGACGTCGGCGATGACGGTGGGCTCCAGGAAGTAGCCGTCGCCCGGGGCGCGGTGTCCCCCGGCCACCACGCGGCCCTCGCTGCGGCCGATCTCGATGTAGCTCAGGATGCTGTCCATCGCGCCCTGGCTTACCACAGGCCCCATGGGGGCATTCTCTGTGGGATCCCCAACGCAGAGCTTCGCCACGCGCGCCAGGAGCTTGTTGAGGAACGCTTCATAGACCGGGGCCTCGACGATCACGCGCGAACATGCCGAACACTTTTGCCCCTGGAACCCGAAGGCTGCTGCCGTGACGCCATCGGCCGCAGCGTCCAGGTCGGCATCAGCTGCGACGACGATCCCATCCTTCCCGCCCATCTCCAGAATCGTACGCTTGATCCACAACTGGCCAGGCTGATGCTTCGCGGCAGACTGGTGGATGCTGAGGCCGACATCGCGCGAGCCGGTGAAGGCAATGAAGCGCGTTTGGGGATGATTCACAATGCCGTCTCCGAAGGTTGCGCCCGAGCCGGGGCAGAAGTTCACCACGCCGGCGGGTAGCCCGGCATCTTCCATCGCTTCGAAGAACTTCGCGGCGATT
>CANIIC010000185.1 GCA_947467395.1 Bryobacterales bacterium | reverse complement strand
GTTCCTTTTCCAGATTGTTGACGACCTGCGTAGCCGTCGCGAAGAACTCCGCGTCATCCTGATCGCGGCGTCCGAACGCGACGTAGTAGCCTGCATCTTCGCGGGCTCGTGCGTTCCAGTCGTCGCGCATCCGCGCGGAAACGTTGGGATCGGGCATGTTACTTGCGGCTGGAGTACCGGTTCAATTCCGTCAGTAGTTCAGCGGCGCCCTTCGGGGCCGCCATGCCCTTGGTGATGATGTCCCGGTTCGAAAGTTCCTTGCCGTACAGTTCACGATTCCAGGTCTTGTCTTCACGCAACGTGGAGCCCTTCAGCGAAATGCCGGCGAACAGCCCGCGCGAACGCGACCACACCAAGATTTCCGCCGTCATAGCCGCGTCGGTCTCAGCCTGCGCCGTGCGGCCCACAGGACCCGCCGCTGCTGCCACTTCGCCACCCAGTGTGAACTTGGTGGATAGCAGCCGATTCATGCCCTTCTTGTTCATGACCAGCATGAAGATGTCGGATTCCGTGGCGCCGATTTGGAAGCCTCCACTCAAGCCTTCGATGCGTACCGAGCCAGGCGCCGACCAACCCACGCCGTTCGCATTACGGCACATCGCGAAGCCTTTGCCGTACTGGCCGCCCACGATGAAGGCTCCCTTTTTCAGGTCGGGAACGATGATCATGCATTCGGCTTTCGCCAGCAATTCCTGCGGAATCGTGCGATCCGGGATACCCATCACTTCCTTGAGCGCCTCGGTGGCCGCCGTCAGGCGCTCTTCGGCTTCGGTAGCGGCGGTCGCGGCAACTGCACTCAGTGCAAGCAGGGCAAGTAGGCGAAGTTTCATCGTGGACCTCCAGACATTCCTGCCCTGATGATCTCACACCAAGGCTTATTAGGAAGACGCACGCCGAAACAAAAACGTTGCATTACGTGGTTTCGCGCGGCATGATGCTGGACACTTCCACATTGCGCACGCCGTACACCCGGCGAATCATCCGGGCGATCTCCGCGGCGATCCGTTCCGGCGATTCCTGCGAGTCCAGATCCAGCTCCACTTTCAAGTACACATCCGTACGCGGCATGTTATCGATGATAGTAGGATGAGAAAGAACCCTGCCAGTGCCAGCCCTCTGCACCATCTGCAATAAACGCCGCGCCAAGCGCCCGTGCCTCGGCACGAACACCGAGATCTGCGCGATCTGTTGCGCCGAAAGCCGCGAAATCACCGTCGATTGCCCGCGAGCTTGCGCGTTTCTGCAGGATGCCCGCAAGCATGAGGCTCTGGTCAAACTGACGCCCGCCGACGTGCCGCATCAGGACATCGCGATCAGCGAAGAGTTTGTGCGCGACCAGGAATGGGTGGTGCTGTGGCTGGGCAATGCGCTTTCGCGCGCGATGGAACAGCATCACGCCGTGGATGCACAGGCCCGCGAGGCGCTGGAAACGCTTGTCCGGATGCAGCGCGGCATGGAGGCTCCCCCGGTGGAGCCGATCCCCGCGGCGCTGGTGGATGCGCTGCAAACCGCTATCGCGCAGTGGCGCACGAAGGCGCCCGAAGAGGGCGGCCCCGGCCCCTTAAAAGATTCTGAACTCCTGGGGGTACTCATCTTCATCCAACGTTTAGGGTTGCAGTACGACAACGGAAGAGTTCGTGGCCGTAGAGTTTACGACTTTATGCTGGACCACTTCCCCGCACAGCCCGCCGAAGGAGCCACTACTTGAGCCAGACCGGGTACATTGTGTTCGCGCACGGATCCAGCATCGAATCCGCGAATGAAGCCGTGCGCAACGTCGCCGCTGATATGAAGCAGCGCGGCGAACTGGAGATCGTGGAAGCGGCCTTCCTCGAAGGCGGCCAGCCGAGCCTCGCCGGAGCGCTCGCCTCGATGGCGGATCGCGTGTCGCACGTCGTGGTGGTGCCGTACTTCCTCACGTTGGGCCTGCATCTGAAGCGCGATCTTCCGCGTTTGGTGGAAGAAGTGAAGCTGACGCATCCGAACGTGCGGATCGACGTCGCTCCGCCTCTCGATCAGCATCCAGCGATGGTCGACGCGCTGCTCGATCGCGCTCGGGAAACCGCATGCAAGCCCGCCTAATTCGCTCTCGCGAGATCGCCTCCGAAGTCCGGCATTTCGAATTTGAAGCCGTTGGGGTGGATCGCTTGGACTTCGTGCCGGGGCAATTCGTTTCACTCACCGCTGAAGTCGAGGGCAAGCCGATCACCCGCGCGTATTCGTTGGCGTCAGCGCCAAACGGGACGAATCGATTTGAGCTGTGCCTCAATCGCGTGGAAGGCGGGAAACTCTCGCCGCGCATCTTCGCTATCCGGCCGGGCGAAACGATCGCCATGAGCGCGCCGCTGGGAACGTTCACGTTGCGTGAGCCCGCCCGCGATTCGATCCTGATTGCGACTGGCACGGGCATCACCCCGTTTCGCGCCTATCTGCAAGCGTTTCTCGCTAAAGGTGAGCCGCAGTTTACACTGTTGCTGGGCGCGCGTTACGAAACGCATTTGTTGTATCGCCAGGAGTTTGAGGCGATGGCACAACAGCACCCGCAGTTCCGCTTCTGGCCGACGCTCAGCCGCCCTGAGCCTACGTGGTCCGGACGTTCCGGCCACGTGCAGGCGCATCTGGTGGAAGCGATCGACGGACGCATGGATGTCGATTTCTACTTGTGCGGCCTCGCGCAAATGGTGGATGACGTTCGCGCTATGTTGAAAGACATGGGTTTCGACCGTAAGCAGATCCGTTCCGAGAAATACGACTGATGCGACGGAACCTGCCGATCATCCTGGGCGCGATCGTGGTGTTCGCGGCCGTCTCCTCCGTGATCCTGCGTTTCATGCCGGAGCCGATCGAAGACACCGACTACCTGATCGCAGGCTCGGCCGGAACGCTGGTCGCGCTTCTGGTGCTCTTTCTCGCGCTGATCTCCACTCGCATGAAGGCCAGCGACGTGTTCGTTAAGAAACGCCGCAAACAGAAGTAGCTACAGAATCGGGCGGACTTCCACCTTCTTGTAGATCGCCTTCGCCTGCTCCAGTGTGGGGAAACTCGTGCCGGGCAGCACCGCGGTCGCCGTACCCGTCGCGACGGCCCAACGCAAGGCGTCAGGGAAGGTCTTCTTTTTTTCAATCGCCCACACGAAAGCCGCAGCCAGAGCGTCGCCGGCACCGATCGGGCACAAGGCTTCGACGCGCGGAGGCAGCACTTCAAATGTGCCCTCCGGACCTGTTGCGAGCGCGCCACGGCTCCCCAGCGACAGAATCACCGTCTCTGGACCCATCGCATGGATGCGCGACAACGCTTCCAGCGATTGCGTACGCGTCAGGATCGCGCGACCCAGAAGTCGTTCCGCTTCCGGTTGGTTCGGCGTGATCACCGTAGGCTTCATTTCCAGTGCGCGTAACAACGCTTCACCATCGGTGTCCAGCAGTGTCTTCACGCCGTGCTTCTGCGCGACGCCAATCAAATTCGCGTAGAAATCGTCAGGCACGCCGGACTGGATGCTTCCGCACAGCATCAGCCACGTTGCCTTCTTCAGCCGAGCTTCAACCAGATGCCGCACCGCCTCGACTTCTCCCTCTTCCAAGGGCGCGCCGCGCTCATTCAGCTTTGCGGTAAGCCCCTGTTGATCGGAGATCGTCAAGTTCACGCGGCCTTCGGCCTTCACCCGCACGGCTTCATAGTGGAACCCGAAATCAGCCAGCGATCGTTCCATGCGGGTGCCGATCTCGCCGCCACTGGTCAGCAGCGCGAGCGTCTTGCCCCCGAAGGAGTGAATTACATGCGATGCGTTAATGCCACGCCCGCCCGCAGCCTCGCTACGGGACAGAATGTAGCCACGATCTTCGAAGACGAGTTTGTCGACCATCATGGTGCGGTCGATAGCAGGGTTGATGGTGAGAGTGAGGATCACGCTACCATAAGTGTAACCTGAGCCAAGCGCCTATTCGTGAAGGATCATCCACAATTCACCGCGTATTTGGCCCTGATTTGCGTGTGTTTCTTTTGGGGCACCACGTATCTCGGGTTTCGCATCGCGCTCGATGATATTGGCCCGGCCACCGTCGTTTGCGTCCGCAACTTCATCTCCGGTGGGCTCATTCTGGCCTGGGCGTACTCGAAACGGCTCGAAGTGCCGCGCGGCGCCGACCTGTGGCGCACGGCCTTTTACGGCATCCTGACCATCGGTGTCGGCAACGGCACACTGGCCGTGGCCGAGTTGTGGACCCCCACCGGACTCGCGTCTTTGTTCATTACCACTTCGCCCTTCTGGTATGCCGGCATCGATGCGTTGCTGCCCGGGGGTGAGAAGAAAATCCACGGGCCAACGTTCGTCGGTCTGATCGTGGGCTTCCTCGGTGTGGTCGGCTTGGTCGCGCCCGCCGCGTGGAATATGATCACCAGCGGAGAATTCTCCTCGGGTGGTGGCATTGTCCTCGGCTTTCTGGTGCTGCAGCTGAGTGGAGCTTCCTGGACCATCGGATCGCTGCTGCAACGCAACCGGCGAATGCAGACGCATCCATTCGTAATCGCAGGTGTACAGCAGGTGGCGACTGGAGTCGCGTTTATCCTGCCCGCGCTGCTCGAGCCGCAACCCGCCCACTGGACCCCGCGAGCTACGTCCGCCGTGCTGTACCTGGCCACCTTCGGCGGCATCGTCGGCTATGGCTGTTACATGACCGCGCTGCAGCGCTTGCCGCTGCCGATCGTCTCGATCTACACCTACGTCAACCCTGTGGTCGCGGTGTTCCTGGGATGGCTGGTCTACAGCGAGCCCTTTGGATGGCGCGAAGCCTTCGCCATGGCCGTGATCTTCTTGGGCGTGTGGATGGTGCGTCGGGCGTCAGTTGCGGCCGAGAAGCTTCGCGCCGACAGCGCCGCCGATCGCGGGCGGTAACGTCGCCGAAAGGAACATTCCCAGCACCATCGCGCCGATGCCCAGCGGCGTGCGCAGCATGTCCATGATCTGTTGGACTTCGGCTTGTGGCAGTGTCGACCGGCTGGTAATCTGCGCTTCCAGGTCGGCGAAGAATGTCGGTTCGAGCGCGACTGAAGCGGTGAACGTGACCAGCAGCAGGATGAACAGGAAGATCCCCGTGATCCAGCCGAGTCGTGCGCCATTCGCCACTGACAGGAATTGCCCCGTGCTGCGGCGATAGAGAAACACAGCGAACACGCCGCCCGCCAGCATCACCAGCACACCCATGGCACCCAGTGGAGCCTGTAGGAAGAATGCGGCCAAGCCCGCTAGCAATGCCGACCGCACCGCGTAGCGATTGTGCAGGCTGACTTTCTCCGTTTCGACGGCGGCGACAGGCGCCTCCGTGACCGGGATCTCAAACACAAGTTCTTGCGCTTCTTCCACCGGCACGTCTTCCTCGCGTTGAGGCTTGCCGCACTTATGGCAGAATCGGGCGTCGGGCGGGAGTTGTGCGCCGCACGTACAGATTTCAGGCACGTCTTCAGTGTGCCACGTTATCCTGTGAGATGCCCATGTCTTTGAATCTTTTAGTCCTCGCCGACCCCAAAGCGTCGTGGCTGAAGCTGCTCAGCCGTCTCGATTCGGAAGTGCATGTCACCATCACCAACGATGAAACCGAAGTGCGCGCCGCCGCGCCCACTGCCGACGTCATCCTGAATGGCACCTTCACGCCGAAACTGCTCAGCATCGCCGTCTCGTTGGCATCGAATGCGCGCTGGCATCATTCACTGTGGGCTGGTATCGACGCCGTGATCTCGCCTGAACTCCTCAACTCGCCCGTGCCGCTCAGCTGTGGCCGTGGCGTCTATCGCGTCTCTCTCGCCGAATGGACGATTGGTGCCATGCTGCACTTCTCCTATCAGATGCGCCGCATGATCCGCCAGCAGGACGCCGGCGTGTGGGAAATCTTCACCACGGAAGAACTGCACGGCCGCACGCTCGGAATCATTGGCTACGGCGAAATCGGCAAAGCCGCGGCGGAACGCGCGAAGGCCTTTGGTATGAAAGTGCTCGCCCTGCGTCGTCGTCCGGAACTGTCCGGCCAGGACCCAGCCGTAGACCAGATGTTTGATCACGCACACCTCAATGACCTGATCGCCGCCAGCGACTACATCATGGTTGCCGCCCCGTTGACGCCCGGAACTCGCGGCATGGTGGGTGCAGCACAGATCGCGGCGATGAAGCCGAACGCCGTCGTGATCAATGTCGGCCGCGGTGCGGTCATCGACGAAGCCGCGTTGATTGACTCCTTGCAGAACCAGCGCATCAAGGGCGCAGCCCTGGATGTGTTCGCAGTGGAGCCGCTGCCGGCGGGGTCTCCCTTCTATCGCCTGCAGAACGTTCTGATGTCGCCTCACACCGCGGACCACGTGCAGGATTTCGTCCACCTCGCGGTCGAATGCTTCCTCGAAAACATGCAGCGGTTCCGCGCCGGCCAACCCATTGAGAATCTCGTCGACAAGCGGGCCGGGTATTAAATCGTGACTGTGACTCTCGCTGACATTCAGGCGGCGTCCGAACGCATCCGCCCCATCGCCAAGCGCACCCCTGTGATGCGCTCGCGCGGTTTTGACGAACAGGCCGGGATCACGGCTTTCTTCAAGTGTGAGAATTTCCAGACCGGCGGAGCTTTCAAGATCCGCGGCGCGGCGAACTTCCTACGCTCCATTCCGAAGGCCGATTTGGCGCGCGGTGTCGTCGCGTTCTCGTCCGGGAATCATGCTCAGGCTGTGGCCATTGCTGCTCGTGATCTCGGCGTGAAGGCCACCCTGGTGATGCCCACCGACGCCCCTAAGGCCAAGCTCGAAGCCACTCGCGCGCAAGGGCCCGAGATCGTCATCTACGATCGCTTCACGCAGGACCGTGCGGCCATCGGCGCCCAAATCTCCAAAGACACCGGCGCGACACTGGTCCCGCCTTTCGACCATCCGTGGATCGTGGCAGGGCAGGGCACCACAGCTCTGGAACTCCTCGAGGAAGTGCCCGACCTGGACGCCATCGTCGTCCCCATCGGGGGCGGCGGGCTCATGGCTGGCTGCTCCCTTGCTGCGAAAGCCATGAAAGCCGGAATCCGCGTCATTGGCGTCGAACCCGCTACCGCCAACGATGCCGCGCTCTCGCTGGCGGCAGGCAAACGCATCGAAATCCCTCCGCCCGACACCATCGCCGACGGACTGCGCGTGCCCCAGCTCGGCGAACTCACGTTTTCCATTATTAAAGAGAACGTCGAGCAGGTCGTCTTGGTCACCGACGACGAAATCCGCGAGACCGTGAAGTGGCTCCTGACCCGCATGAAACTCCTCGTCGAACCCAGCGGAGCCGCCACGGCAGCCGCTGCTTTTTACAAAAAGCTGCCCGCGAACCTAGGCCGCGTCGGCATCGTCCTCTCGGGCGGAAACGTCGATTGGGACGTCCTCGCTAGTTTTTGAGGACTCGCCAATTTTCCGTACTGTCAGGAAAACACCTATTTCTCCGTTCCCCTGTTCGAAATACACCCCTTTGCTCTAAGGGGTATTGCTGAGGTACCTTTCGTGTCGGTAC
>CANIIC010000184.1 GCA_947467395.1 Bryobacterales bacterium | reverse complement strand
GGCAGCGCCAGACGCTCCTGCAACTCGCCCACATAGTGAGGATCCACCGAACGAGGGCTCAGCCGCGCGAACAACCGCAGCACGTCGCGACCCGTCATGTCGTTATACAGACCCAACTCGGCCGGCAAGTAGCCCACCTGCTCGCGAGCTGCCAGTCCATCGCTTTGGCAATCATGGCCGAAGATCGAGGCATGCCCTGAGGTCGGGCGCAGCAGGTCGAGCAGAATGCGAATGGAAGTGGTCTTGCCCGCGCCGTTCAGTCCCAGGAACCCCAGGATCTCTCCTTCGGCGACGTCGAACGTTAAGTCCGAGACGGCGGTGAGGTGGCCGTAGAGCTTGGTGAGTCCGCTGAAGGAGATGGCCGCCACTGCTGTCATTGTAGCGGGGCGAAACCGGAAACCCGCCTAAACCCCGCTCCGTCTGTGAATTTGTTAGGGTACACTCTAAAACAAGGTGCATATGTTCACGCGCTCAGCAGCGGTATTGTTTCTGCCGGCCTTGGCTCTCTTGGGCCAGGAAGCCGCCACGCCGCAGTTGGCCGAACCCGTGGCTGTTCAAGCACCCGCGCCGACAGAGAAGACGTTCCCTGTCGCGATCGGCACCAAGGTGCTGCTCAGTATGGTGAACAGCGTCAGCACCAAACACTCCCAGGCGGGCGACCGCGTGTATCTCGAAACCACGTTCCCTGTCTCGGTGAATGGCAAGATCGTCATCCCCTCCGGCAGCTACGTCATGGGGACCATCACCACCACCAAGCGTCCCGGTAAGGTCAAAGGCAAGGGCGAGTTCTTCCTGCGCTTCGATTCATTAATGCTGCCCAACGGCGTGACGCGCGATTTCCGTGCGACGCTGTCCAACCTGGACGGTCGCGCCTCGGAAAATCTGGACCGCGCCGAAGGCGTGATCAGCAGCGAAGGTAACAAGGCGGGCGACGTGCGCACCATAGGCGAATCGGCGGCTTGGGGTGCCAGCATCGGCGGCCTCGCCGGAATCGGACGGGCCCCGGGGATGGGCGTCGGTATCGGTGCCGCAGCCGGCGCCACGGCCGGACTTCTGGGCGTACTGCTCACGCGCGGACCGGATGCCGTTCTAGCCAAAGGCACCACTGTCGAAATGGTACTGGATCGCCAATTGGTGTACCTCGATAGCGAACTGGACTTCACCAAAGCCCCCCCGCAATTTCGGGGAGCCGACGGCGGCGGGCCTCTCCCGAGCGTAAAAAGCCAGTCTGGTTCCCGTCGTATCCCGCAGTAATCTAGGGCCGTTCTAAGGCCTTCCACCGAGCGTAACGGGGAGTACGTTCTGGTAATGTTGGCCTGTGGAACGACTCACAGCTCTCAACCAAAGCGCACCTACGGTCGGCACCCTGCGCGCATTTCGCATCGGGGGCGTCCCGGTCCGGTTGCACTTCACTTTTATCTTACTGGTTGCGCTTCTTGTAGTTACGGACCTCGGGCACGAAGGCAGCGGTGCCTTTGCCCTGTATCTTTTGGGCCTGTTTGTCAGCGCCTTGCTGCACGAAATGGCGCATGCCGGCGTAGCCTCCAGGATGCGTGTTCGGACTCTGGAGATCGTGATGTTCCCCATCGGCGGCCTGGCCCGGCTGGAACGTCGCTTACGCCCCTCTGAGGAGTTGTGGGTAACGTTGGCCGGTCCTGCCGCGAATTTGGCGGTTGCCGGTGCCATCTTTGGTTGGATGGCGGTCATGCGCCAGCCTGTAACGATCGGTCTGACGGACCTCCTAGCCCCCTCGGACGGCGCCGTGCTGCAGCGCATCGCCTTCGCGAACCTGCTGGTGGCCGCTCTGAACCTGATGCCTGCCTTCCCCATGGACGGCGGCCGCGTGCTGCGCGCTCTGCTGAGTTTCGTGCGTCCCGAAGAGGAAGCCACCCGTGTGGCGGCCTGGATGGGTCGCATGCTGGCCATCAGCATGGGCCTATATGGCTTGGTCTTCTCTGAACTGCTGCTGGTCTTCTTCGCCTTCTTCGTGTGGCTGGGGGCCACCCAGGAAACCGCGGCCTCCCTGGGCCGCACGCTCACCAATGGCATCCCGGTCCGCGCCGCGATGATGACCGAGTTCCACAAACTGGGCCACGGTGATACCGTGCGCGACGCCGCGAATCTGCTGTTGTCCACTTCGCAGCAGGACTTCCCGGTGATGAACGGCGATCAGGTGATCGGATTGCTGGGGCGCAACGGACTCTTGCGAGCACTCGCTCAGGAAGGGCCCGAGGCCTACGTTGCCGGCGCCATGGACCGCGACTTTATCGCGCTCGAACCCGAAGCTGACTTGGCCGAGACGCTGCCCCTGCTGGCCCGCGCCGGCCGTTGCGCGCTCATCATGGACGATAACCAGTTGATCGGCATGCTCACCACCGACAATCTGTCTGAGTTCCTGCTGCTGCGCCGCTTCGGCATGGAACCCGCGGTTTAACGAAACCTCACCACTGCAAGCGCCGTCCACTAGGACATGAAGCATTCTGCCTTGGCGCTGGCATTGGCGCTGACTGTTTCCCTGTCCGCGCAAGACAAGCCGCGCATCTTCGTGACCGATAGCGACTCCTGGCAAGCCTCCGGTGGCTTCGGCGGTGGCGGCGTCAATGGCGTGGGAGCCAGCAGTGGCAGTATGTCCGGCGGCGCTCGACCGCAGACGGCCGAGATCATGAAGACCTTCGGCGAAAAATGCCCGAACGTCACCGTCTCCATCAATCGCGATCGCGCTGACTACATCGTCATCCTGCAGCATGAAGGCGGCAAGGAGTGGTTCCAACGCGACAACAAGCTGGCCCTGTTCAACAGAGAGGGCGACATGATCCAGAGCACCAGCACGCGCAAGCTCGGTAACGCGGTGAAGGAAGCCTGTTCGCAGATCGCCTCGCAAGAGGCCCGGCGTCGGGATTAAGGAACTAGCTGCGAAGTTCGGCGGCGATCTCTGCTGCTGCCTGACGAGCCGGTTCAATCGCGCCGATCGGGAAGCTGATCGCGCCCACCTTGGCGTGACCACCACCGCCGTAGCGCTCGCAGATCGACGCCAGGTTGTACTTCAGCGGTTCCTTCGCCCAAGGATTCGATCCCACCGAGACCTTCGTGCGGAAACTCGCCGCGCTCACCGAAACCGTGTAGATCGATTCCGGGAACAGGTCGTAGGGGATGAACTTGTTGTAGCCTTCGAGGCCATCTTCGATCAGATCGAAGAACACCACGCCATTTTCAAAGCGCGCCTGCTTCTTGATAATGTCGATCGACTTCAAATGGCGCTCATACATCGGCCGGTAGATCTCCTGGATCTCCGGATCCTGAATAATCTCCGCCAGCTTCTGCGTGCGCATCTTGCGGATGATCTTGTGCACGGTCTCGGAACCCTTGCAGCCTTCGATCACCAGCGTCAGTTGCATCGCTGGAGCGCCCAACGCCACCGCGGATGCCGCGGATTCGTACTGCGCGCCGTCAATGATGTCGGCCCACTTTACTAGATCGTCCAGGTCGGGAGCCTCATAGCCCCACTTTTCCTTGGCCATCGTGGCAATGTACTTCGTGCAGCTCTTAAACGACGGATCGTACATCTTCTTGCCGCCCGTGTCGCGCTGGAAATGCGCGTGATCTTCGGGCGTCAAAAAAGCGCTCTGGTGATGATCGAACCACCACGTCAGATTCGGGTCTGTCGAGTACTTGAAATCGACAATCGCGTTGACGTCGCCGTCGAACAACGAAGGCTCAAACAACTGGCCAGCCGTATGCGCCAAGCCGGTGAACTCGAACTGAGCTCCCTTATGGAACTTCTCTTCGAGAAAGCGGCTAAAGAAGGCGGCCGAGGCTGCGCCGTCGAAGCAATGGTCGTGATGTAGGATGCGTACTCGCATGGGCCCGGAAAAAGACTCCAGCAAAACTTGTTAGTTTCGCGCAAATGCGGGGTCACTTGCAAGTTTCAGTGGATTTAGAGGGAGAGACGGGCGTGTTCCATGCGCTCTGCCGCGCATTTCCCGACGAAGGCGGAGACTGCGGCTAGTCCCAGGCCGATCGCGAATGGTACCGGGGTTGAGGATGCCGGAGGGTGGCGTAGCCCGAAATACAGGATCAGGCTGACGGCCAGCGCCAGCATGCAACTCCCCGCCAGGACGGACGCGGTCACGCCCGCACGGAAATTCTCCGTGCGATTCGCGACATAAAATCCGATGCTCGGCAGCGCCAACAGAAAGACAAAGACGGCAAGTCCTGGAGTGTAAACCGGAGCCGCGATCGCCCATCCGCAAGACAGCGCGAACACGGCGAACCAGCCGAGTGACGTGCGTACCGCGCAGGCGAACAAGGGTGCGGCCACGACGAAGCTCCACACTTGGCGCGCATACCAGCGTTGCGCACCGCGCGAGTCCGTCAGGGAGCGTTCGCAGAATTCTTCGAGCAGATCACCAGTAATTGAATCGCAGGTATGCAGAGGCAGCAGTGCGCGCAACAGGCGTGTCAGGATCCGAGACGGCATCAGGAGGCACCCTTCAACGGCCACGGAACACCGTTCCATAATCGGTCTGCCGTCGCGCGAGCATCATTCAAGGCTTCGATCCCGGCACTCAGGATCTCATAATGCCGACGCGGTAATCCGCCTCGCGAATCGTCCCCGGTTCTGGTTTCGGAACGCAGCAGCCCCTTGGCCTCCAGCCGATCCAGCGTGGCGTAAACCGCGCCCGCCGACACCTCGCGGCCCAGGCGCAGTTCTGCTTCCTTCAGCACGGCTCGCCCGTAGGCTTCCTTGCCCAGCGGTGTTTGCGGCTGCGCCACTGCCAACAGCACGGCTTGTTCAAATGTCCCCAGCGTGTCGGCCACGGCTCTAGTTTGCCCCACCCGGCAGTTTGGCGCGATCGAAAATGCGCTTGCCGTCGGCTTTGTCGATCGTGTCGGCTCGCCCGGCGATCCAACTGGAGCCGATCATCCCATTGCCCGGAGCCAGCAGACCCGTCACTTTCACCGCTGTTCCTGGAGACAGCGCGAAACGCGTGAAGCCTTGCTTCGCCATCGCAGGCACTCCAGCTGTGGAGAACGCGTAGCGCTCGCCCTTGGCGGTTTCGATCACGACGATGCCGCTGGTGCCCTCCGGCCAGACCATCGTCGTCGCGCGGCCTTCCACCGTGATGGGCTTCTTGCTGTCGTAGGTCACCGAGGCCAGAGTCTTCGCCAGTTCGGTCAGTTGCTTGTTGAGTTCGGGCGTAGGAACTTGCGCCGGGAGGGGGAGGCAAAGGAAGAAAGCAAGGAGGGTGCGTCGCATGTCTGCACTGTAGGCGTATACATTGTAGAAATCAAGGCAAAAAAAGCCGCCCACGATTCCCTGTGGGCGGCTCTTGTCAGGAGGAAACTCTAGGCCAGCAGTCCGCCGTGTCCCAAGCAGGCGATCTCCCACCCAGATACGCGATAGCGCGCCAGCATCGGCGGCAGCACCAGATCCACCACGTTGGGCTTGGCGGAACGGAAGCAGCCCGGCGCCGAAAGTACGGGAACGTCCTCTTTATACGCCAGCAGCATCAAGTTGCCGGGTTCCACCGGAGCCAGGAAGCGCTCCAGATGGCAACCGACACGACTCATGGCTTGGCCGATGGTATCGTCCGGTCCCGCAGGAGCGGTCGTCGAAGCGATCATCACGCAAGTTGGGTTGGTCCGGAGCAGATGCTGCAGTCCGCGCGCGACCGCCGTTTCTTCCTCATTGACGGCGAGCGCAAAGGTCGGCTGGACGCCCAGGCGCTCCAGGCGCTGGCGCACGATTGGCTCAAATAACTGGCGGGCACGATCTCCCTGCACCGGATCGGTGTAGAGGACAGCGACCGCGGGCTTGCGGATCGGGCGAGCCTGCAGGAGCGGGCCGCGCTCCCGCACAATTCCGATTACGGCTTCCAGTTGATCCTGGGCGACCGCAAACGGCGCGCTCTTGACCGTCGCGATGCGCTGTCCGGCGCGGGCAAAGCTGAAGTTTGGAGTGGTCGAGATGACCATGCTGGCTGTGCAGTTGATCTGGCGCAATAATTCGTCGTCCACCAGCACACAGCAATCTTCGGTGGCAAATAGATTCGCCCGGCCACCTGCAGCCAGTCGAATTTCCAGCGATCCGCAGCCCATCTCGGCCGCTGCCTGACTGACTGCCGCGTCTTCCGAGATCTCACCGTCTTCCAGTTCTGTGACCCAAACCTGCCCGAGCCCTTCACCTTCCAGCAGTCGTACATCCTCTTCGCTCAATACATGGCCTTTTGCCAGTAATTTCTTGCCGCCAGAACGGAAAATCGTGCAGCAAAGGATGCGTCCAGTGGACTGCCGCACGTCAACGGTCAGAGCTCGCATGTCAAGGATCCTTCCCTTTTATCCCGCAAAACGCCTCCGGGACCCCAATCAATCAGAGCCATGTCGCAGTGTGGCACGACGGCTCACTGATCAATAGTGATCCATTTTACGGTTAATTCTCAAAAAATAAAAGGTTTAAATTTCGGCTTAGTGCAGGGACCTCTCAGGTCCCTGTACCCGAGGAGGGAATTACGCGACGATGCGGGTGCCGACGGCGGACTTCGAAAGCAGTTCTTGAACGATACTTACGCGGGCGCCGGGAGCGATCCAAACCTCTCCAACACCATGACTTAGCGCGTCCATGGCGGATTCCAGCTTGGCCTGCATTCCACCCGTCGCTACGCCATCGGCGATCAGTTGACGGCATTGGGCCGCTGTCAGAACCGGGAACACCTGTCCGTCAGAGCCCTTCACCCCTTCCACATCCGTTAGGAATAGGAGGCTATTTGCGTGAAAAGAAGACGCACACGCAACGGCCATTTGGTCGGCGTTTACGTTGTAGATTTTACCCTCGGCGTCGCCCGCGATACAAGCTACCACCGGCAGAAACCCCGCTCCCGTTAGTACTTCCAGCACACGCGCGTCGGAAGCGACGGGCCGGCCGACCTGGCCCAGTTCCGGGCTCAGGATCTCGGCATCCACTAATCCGGCGTCAATTCCGCTTAATCCTACCGGTCGATTTCCGGCAGCACGAAATGCCGTTACTAAATCCGCATTGACGCTGCCCTTGAAAACCTTCACCACTGCATCGATCACATTGGGGTCGGTGACGCGCAAACCATTGATGAATTTGCTCTCGACGCCGCGCTCGGCCAGGAATCGCGTCATCTGCTTGCCGCCGCCGTGCACCACGGTAATCGCCCGATCTGCCGACGCCGCCGCGGTGATTTCCTTCGCCAAGCGCAAGCGGGAATCTGGAGAGTCGAGTAGAGTTCCCCCTAATTTCACTAACAGTCGCGTCATAGAATTCCCGCCGTCTCCTCGAAGCCCAACACCAGGTTCATGTTCTGCATCGCCTGGCCTGCTGCGCCCTTCATCAGGTTGTCGATGATGGAAATCACCACCCCGCGTCCCGTGTGGGCGTCGTATTTCACCGCAATATCGCAATAATTCGTGCGAGCCACCACGCGCAGTTCCGGAATCTGCCCGGCCGGGTAGATTCGCACGAATGGCTCGTGGGCGTAGGCCGCCTGATAAATGTCGATGATGTCCTGCGCGCTCTTCACCGTATC
>CANIIC010000183.1 GCA_947467395.1 Bryobacterales bacterium | reverse complement strand
TTCAAAGATACCGTAGCAGCGTTTGCCTACGTGATGATCATCGCGCTGGCCGCGAACTTCGCGCAGATCGGGCTGGGGACGATGGCCGATCCCACCGACACCGCGTATGTGCCACGGCCGGAGTGGTACTTCCTGTTTCTCTTCCAGATGCTGAAGATCTTCGAAGGTCCGCTGGAGATCGTGGGCGCGGTGGTGTTGCCGAATCTTGCGATTGTTGCGTTGTTCCTGGTGCCTTTCATGGATCGTGGCAGAGCGATCGCGGTGCGGAATCGTACGACGGCGATTGCGGTGGTGGTGTTCGCGGCGCTGGGCTGGGCTGGTTTGACGCAGCGCGCGATCGCGACGACACCGGACAACATCGAAGACATCAACGCGGGCTTGCAGCCTCCACAACCGTGGAAGAGTCTGACGCCGGAGCAGATGGCAGCCATCGGATATTTCCAGAAAGCCGAATGTGGCGCGTGCCACCAGTTAGGGCGTTCTTCCAAAGGGCCTGATCTGGCAAAGGCAGTTCCCGAAAAAACGCCGGAGTGGCTGGTCGCGCACTTCACGATCCCGACTGCTCCTGTTGGCGATGCTCCAGTGGATGGAACTGCGGTCCCCGAGCCGAAGCTAACGCCGCAGCAGATGCAAGGCTTGGTGAAGCTGGTCACGAAGCGCGACGACAACGCTGTCGCGGCGTGGGCAGATCCTCCGAAAAAGGAAGTGGCCGGCGCGATGCTGTACCAGTCGCGCAATTGCGGCTTCTGTCACTTGGTGAATGGCGCGGGTGGGAAGAACGCGCCGTCCTTGAATGGCGTGGGCTCGCGGCGAACGCGCGAATGGGTGGAAGGGCACTTCGGGGATCCACGTAAGTTCTCGCCGAATTCGCAGATGCCGCCCTACAAGTTCAACCCGGAGGAGTTGGATCAAATCACTTCGTACGTTGTGGGGATTCCGAAGTAGCGAAGTGATCGTAGCCTCGCGGTGTGAGGCGCTGACCTTCAAAGAAAATCCGGCCGGGCTGGCCGCGTTGGATAATTCCGATGCGGCGAGCGCCGGCCGGAGCCTTTTTGTGGGCCGGGACGGTGAAGAGCAACTCGTAGTCTTCCCCGCCGCTGAGTGCACGTTCCAACGTCGAGCCTGCGAAGACCGGGATGTATTCCAATTGGGCGCTCACGTTCGATGCCTTGCACAATCGAGTCAGATCCAGCGACAGACCGTCGCTGAGATCCATGCACGAAGTGGCGAGTCCCCGCAGCTGTTGTCCGAGTTCCAATCGTGGATGAATGGGGCGATCCCACGGCTTACCTAGTTTCCCGGAGACGTACAGGATGTCGCCGGGTTTCGCTCCATCGCGACGCAGAGCCGTGCCTTTAGGAACCGCGCCGCACAGCATGATGTCCGTGTGTGTTTCGCGCGTGCTGTGCGACAGGTCGCCGCCCGCCAGGACTGTATTCGTTTTGCGCGCGACGCGCAGCAGGCCGCGGAAGAACGCTTTGATCCAGCGCTCATCGTGACGCGGGCCGACGCCGAGAGAGACCAAGCAGTAGCGAGGCTCGCCGCCCATCGCAGCGATATCGCTGAGACTGCGGGAAAGTGCTCGGGCGCCGACGATTTCCCCGCGCATCTCCGTTGTGAAGTGAACGTTCTCGATGAGCGGGTCCGTCTTCAGAAGAAGGTCTTCATTCTGGCGCGGCCGGAGGATAGCGCAATCGTCACCGATGCCGAGGATCAGGTCGCGCGTCCGCGGGGTCGCGGCATGCTTCTTGATCCACTCGACTAGAGCGACTTCATTCATGGAAGACTAGGCCCGACGGCAGCTCTTCCCCGAAGATACGCCCCATCGCCGCGAGGTTGTCTTCGGGATCCTTCGCAAGATCGAGGGCGGGGAACGCGGCTCGAACGGATGTCAGCGTGGTGGAAGGCAGATCGCGCGTGGCGTCACCAGTGTAGCGAGCCAGTGCTGCTGCGGCGTCGGACGCCTTCGGATTATTCAAGAGTTGTTCGGCCCATCGTGCGGCGTTCGCTGGTGGCACCACTTGATTGATGGGTCCGTAGAACAACTTGCGTGCACCGATGCGTGCGAGGCACCACAGCGCCGTGTCGACGAACTCGCCTGCCTTGATCTTCTTCGTCAGCTCGTCGCCAAGCTGCGTCTTGGTTTGGATCGGCAACAGCTCCAGGCTGGCGGCGGCGCGCCACATTTCGCGCAGCAGACTCTGATTGACGCGCCGGCTCTGATCCTTGCGCGGCAGTACGGTGGGTGCGATGCGCTGGAAAATGTCGGTCTGCTGATTCTTGTTGAGTCCACCGGCCACGCGGCCGCAGAAGAGCCACCATTCGATCTCGTTCTGCACCTGATTACCGAAGCGAAGACCCTCGGCGTAGATGCGGCGAGCCTGTTCGATGCGGAAGTCATCGCCGGGGAAGCCGAAGCCGGGGCGCAGGCAGAAGCCCAACAAGTTGAGCCAGCGGAATTCGTGCGCTGCACTGCGTTTGCGGCCCTCGCCGAGATCGAGCATCTTGTCCGCCAGCTTACGAATCGCCGAGAGCGGCCATGCGTTTCGGCCGACGCCGAGAGTTTGTTCGAGCTTGGCAGGCAGCTGTTCCGGCTCCAGATCGCCCTGGAAGACTTGCTCGATGAGTGCTTCGGCCGCCACGAGAGCTTCGTCAGGGATGACTGCGGCAGGACGCGAGGAGACGGATGCGTCGGCGGACTTGCGCAGTTGGAACTGCAAGCGCCAACGATGTTCGCTGGTCTTGGAGTCAGCCCAGATTTCGAGCGTACCGACCTCGGTGAGGCGCGCGCCCAGTTTGATCGGGATCAACCGCTCACCCGCCTTGCCAAAGCGAAGCACAGCGTTGAGTGGCGCGTGAAGATTCAGTTCCGCTTGTTGGTCTCTCGTGAACGTCACGACGTCGCCGGGTTTATCTTCGGTTCGCGTGAGGGAACTGTAGAGACGGAACGCTACGGGCTTGTTCGCGATGAGTTGCAATGTGCCCGGATCGAGCTCGATCTCCGAGCCTTCTTCGGCACCACGCGGCACCAGGCACATCGCGCGGAGATCGTCGCCATCGCCAGCGAGGCCGATGAAGTAGGCGCGCGGGAGGCCGCCGCGGACGAGTAAGCCTGCACCGGTTGAGCGCACATGCGCGTAGTAGGCCGCGCCGACGGACACGGCGAGATCGAGGTCACGATTCTCGAAGATGACTGGACGCTTGCCGTACCAATGTTCCAGTACATCCGCGACGCGATGGCGCAGGATGTCCGGGATGAAGAAGCCGCCGTTGAACAGAATGGCGTCGGGGCGCGCGTCGCCGGCGCTGGCGAGAAACGCCGCCAAGTGGCGCGTGATCGCAGGATCGGAGACCAGCGGAAGACCGAGTTCCCGGAACGGGCTGTTGGCCTCTTCCTGCGGCCGGTCGGCGAGTTCGCACATCGGCAGGAAGCCGTCGAGTGCGATCTCCAGCACTTCTTCGCGAGTGATCTCTGAACGAAGCGTACCGCCTATCAAGGAAGAACCGCTGCCTAGAACGGTGACTTCGACGGACTTGACGTTCTCGTCCGAGAGGAGCTTTTCCTTCGCTGCCGCGCACTGGCGACGGAGCGCACTGCGCTGCCGAATCGCGAGCTGCTTGCCGAGTTTCGATTCGACCAGCCAGGCGAGCGTGAGATCGAGATTGTCGCCACCTAAAAGCAAGTGTTTGCCGACCGCCGTGCGGGTGAAGTCCACTTTGTCGCCATCGCGGTCGACGCGAATCAGCGTGAAGTCACTGGTGCCGCCGCCGACGTCGCAAACGAGCACGGTCTGGCCGTCATGTAATGATTTCTGCGAACGCGCGAGATTGTTGGCGATCCAGGAATAGAACGCGGCAGCGGGTTCTTCCAGAAGCGTCAACTTCTCGATTCCTGCCTCGCGCGCGGCTTGTACGGTGAGCTCGCGGGCCTCTTCATCGAAGCTGGCTGGGACAGTGAGAACGATCGAGTGCTCGCCGATCGGGGAGCCTTGCGCAGACTGCCATGCGTCCGCGATGTGCTTGAGGATCTTCGTCGAGACTTCGACGGGCGAGTAGATGCGGCCGGCTTCTTGTGCGTCCCACGGCAGGATCTTCGCGGTGCGATCCACATCTGGATTCGATAGCCAGCTCTTGGCAGAGTGAACGGATTTCGGCGGAACCAGGGCGCCTTGTTCACGGGCATAGACGCCCACATATTCCTGATCGCCGACGTGCAGGAACGAAGGGAGCGTGCGGCGCGGCTCTATACGGCCCTGTGCGACGGTCTGTGGAATGTCGAGAACGTGAATCGCGGGGGCTTCTGCTTCGGCGGCTTGCTTCGGATCAATGTAGGCCAGCGCCGAGTTGGTGGTGCCGAGATCAATGCCGATGTTCATGGCGCGGAGCTTACTCGACTTCGAGTTCGGCGGGGGCCAGGATCATGCTCGGCTTCGTGGCGGGTAGATCCAGCTTGTCCGCCTTCCAGCCTTTGTGGCGCAGCAGGCCGCTCGGAGCCTTGCCGTTCGCCGGAACGTTGCCGATCAACTTGTAGGACGCGGCCTCGAGGCCAGCGGTCTGCACGGTGGTCTCCTCAACGGCGTCGATTACGGGGGAGAGCTTGCAGTAGCGATCCAGCGTCTGGCGCGCTTGGCCCTGCACGTCGCGGACGACCGCTCCAACTTGATCGTCGGTGTAAGGCGCGATGTCCTCCATAAGGAAGTCGAGCAAGCGGGCTTCGCGTTGCAGAAGTCCCAGCATCTGGGCGGCTCCGTCGGCGAACGTCACCGTGGGCGCCGCAGGCTTCGAGGTTGCGGCCGGTGTGGGCGCTGCGGGCGCGGTCTTCGCCGCTGTCGGCTTCGCGTAACCGAAAGCCTGCGCGATATCTGCGGGGAGTTCTCCGCTAAAGAGGATGGAGAAGAAACTGCGAAAAGCGTAAGAAAGACGGCTCATGGGTCTGAATCTTCAGGATACAACCTCATAACGCAGCGAACCTATAATAAAAACGATGCGCAAGCGCTATGTGTTCTTCTCGGGCGTCGCGCTCCTGGCGATCCTGACCGCACTGATTGTGTGGCAGGTATCGTTCAGTTTCGGCGAGTACGGTCCTTCCAGCCTCGAACAGACCGTCGTGTATTGGGCCGTCTCGACGCTCACGTTCCTGTTAGCGGTGACGGTCGGCTTCATGCTGTTCCGCACAGCTGTGAAACTGTATCTGGAGCGGCAGCGGAATCGGGAAGGGTCGCGCATCCAGAGCAAGCTGGTGGCGGGTGCGCTCGCGCTGAGCTTGTTGCCAGTGGTGTTCCTCGTCGCGTTCAGCTACATCATCCTGAATCGCAATATTGAGAAGTGGTTCATGGTGCCGGTCGAAGGAATTCGCACGGCGCTCACCGAGACCAACGACGCATTTAATCTGGAAGTGGATGGACGTGCCCAGGCACTCGCGAACTGGCTGGCGGAACTGCCGGCGGTCCGCAATGGCACTGCTGATTTCGCGTCGTTGTGCACGGCGAACCGGATCGCGGGCATGCGGCTGCGCGACCCGAATGGCGGCATGCACGGATTGTGCACATCCAGCGACGGGGATCGCAACGGGCGCACGGCAGCGGCGTCACTCGGAGAGCTGGGTACTCTGGAAGTCACCGTGCTGCCCGGTGTAGATTTGGCGACCAAGCAGAGTTTGATTGACCAGTTCCAGAGCCGGTATTCGGAGTTGTTTGCCGGCAAGCGATCGATTCGTACGTTCTACCTGTTGTTCATTCTGTTGATCGCGCTGTTCATTTTGTTCGTCGCGAGTTGGATCGCCCTGTTGTTGGCGCGGCAGATCAGCGGACCGATTGCCGCTTTGTTGGATGCGGCAAGCGAGGTGCGGCGCGGCAATCTGGCGTACCGCGTGACGACGCCCGCCGCGGACGAAATGGGATCGCTCGTGCGGGCCTTCAACGAAATGACAGAAGGTCTGGAGACGAGTCAACGTGAAATCGAGAGCCGCCGGCAGTTTACAGAAGCGATCCTGGAGAGCATCCCCACGGGCGTGATTTCGCTGTCCTCCGATGGGCGCATTCGCCGTGTGAATCGGGCCATGGCGACACTGTTCACGGACGAAGAATTGCAGCAGGCCGAGAGTGTCACGGACCTCTTGACCCCGGAGCATGCCGCCGAAGTGCGCTACCTGATGAAGCGCGCGCGTCGCACCGGCGTTGCCTCAACGCAGCTGGATCTGGCACGACAGGGGCGTGTGCTGCACTTGGCGATCACGGTCTCTGCATTGCCGGGGCAGGGGCCGTCGGCGCAGGGATATGTCGTGGTGGTCGAAGATACCAGCGAGTTGCTGCGTGCGCAGAAGGCAGCGGCATGGCATGAAGTCGCGCGGCGCATCGCGCATGAGCTGAAGAATCCTCTGACGCCGATTGCGCTGTCTGCAGAACGGATCACGCGCCAACTGGACCGCGGGCTTACGCCTGAATCGGAGCGGGTGTTGCGTCAATGTTCCGTAATCATTGCCCGCGAAGTGGAGTCGGTCAAGGCGTTGGCCGATGAGTTCTCGCAATTCTCACGTTTCCCCGCGGCGCAGCCGGTGCCGTTGGATCTGAACCAAGTAGTGCGCAATGGGATGGACGTGTTCGCGGGAAGACTGGAGGGGATCGAGGTGAAGCTCGATCTCGCGGCCGAACTGCCACTGGTGAACATCGATCCGGAGCAGATGAAGCGCGTTGTGGTGAATCTTGTAGACAACGCGGCGGAAGCGATGCGCGATTCTCTGGTGAAGCGTATGTGGGTGGCGACGCGAGCGACGCCGGACGGGAACCCCGATACGGTTGAGCTGCTGGTGGGCGATACAGGTCGTGGCGTATCGGCGGAGGACAAAGAAAAATTGTTCCTGCCATACTTCTCGACAAAGGAACGCGGCACGGGGCTGGGTTTGGCGATCGTTAGCCACATCATCGGGGAACATGGTGGCCGCATTCGCGTCGAAGATAATCGTCCCACCGGAGCTCGCTTCTATGTAGAACTGCCAGTGATGGGTGCGGATAGTTTAACTCCTGAAACGGACGTCACGATGGAAAGTGGAGCGACGGCTTGAAGAATACGCGTGTGCTGATTGTGGATGACGAGCCAGGAATTCGCGAGTCCTTGCTCGGCGTGCTGGAAGACGAAGGCTACAGCTGCGCGGCCGTCCATACGGGCGAGCAGGCGATCGAGGAGTTGGCGCGGAAGCAATACGACGTTGTCTTATTGGACGTGTGGCTGCCAGGAATCGACGGGCTGGAGACGCTGAGCCGCATTCAGGAGATCCACGCAGAAGAACGCCCGGAAGTGGTGGTGATTTCCGGCCATGGCACGATTGAAACCGCAGTGCGGGCAACGAAGCTCGGCGCCTTCGACTTCTTGGAAAAACCGCTGACGATTGAGAAGGTCACCGTTGTTGTGCAGAACGCCGTCGAACAGCGGCGCTTGGAGCGCGAGCTCAATCGACTGAAAGAATCAGGCTCCGCGAAGAACAAAATCATCGGCGAAAGCGTGCCGATGAAAGCGCTCCGTCAGCAGTTGGCTCTGATGGCGGCGACCAACGGGCGCGTGCTTATTTTCGGAGAGAGTGGCACGG
>CANIIC010000182.1 GCA_947467395.1 Bryobacterales bacterium | reverse complement strand
GAAGATGCGCTGGGTGTTGTTCATCTGCGCGTCGCTTGCGTGGGTGCCACGACAGATGACGGTCATGCCTTCGCGCACGATGCACGGAGTGTTGGGCATGGCTCGAATCCAGGGGTTCGCGGTGGCGAGCTGGTCTTCAAGCTGGGCGCTGGTGAGGCCGGCCATGATCGAGATCATGAGTGTGTCCTTGGGCAAGCCGCTTTCGCGCAGGTGGGCGGGGACTTTCGCGGCTTGGGCTGGCTTCACACAGATGAGCAGCATGCCGGTGTTCTTGAGACGGCGCTCATAGGCGATTTCGACGGGGATGCCGAGTTCTTTGGCTGCGGATTCGCAGGTGGCGTCGGAACGGGCGGAGCCCCAAGCTTGGGACTTGGAGATGAGGCCGGAATCGAGCAGGCCGCGGAGAAGGGTGCGGCCCATGACGCCGCACCCGATGACACCGAGGGTTTTTCCCTTGGCGACGAGAGGAGATTGTTTCACGTGAGGACTCCCAAAGGGGCTAGTGTCTCACGTTTTAGGGGATTCGGGCCATTTCTGGCCCGAAAATTAGTAAGTGAGGGAGCAGTAGCCGCCGCTGGCGTTGACCCAGTTGCGCTGGATGAGGAAGTCCTTCTGGTTCGGCGCAACGCCGAGCTTCATGTTGGCAACGCCGCTCGACGTCGTGTAGGTGGTCCCGAAGGTCCAGGCGCACTTGTCAGCGTTTTCGTAGCCACGGTTGTCGTACCAGGCGTTGAGTTGCGGATCGGTGGCGGCTTCTTCGAGCTCATGCGCGATGACCGAGGCCATGGCGTCGGCGCCGGGGTTCCCGTTAGGGGAGGTCGACTGGGCGGCGCAGGCCGACAGGCAGCGGGTGGCATCGCCGACGAAGGAGTACTTGATGGCCGTGTTGTTGACGGTGGTGTAGGTGTGCCAGCCGCAGTAGGAAGTGCAGAAGCCGGAGGAGGCGGTCACGTCCTGTGAGGTCAGAACGAAGTAGATGCCGTTCGGGTCGGGAGTCGTGGCGCCGCCGAAGACACCGGAACTGATCGCGTTCAGCACGACCTGTTGGATCTGTGCGTCGCTGAGAGAATTCCCGAAGGGGTAGTTGCTGACCATGGTCGCCAACGGGCTGGTGAGACCATTGCCCGCGAGGGTCACGTTGGTGGATACCTTCGTGCCGCTGCCGTTGTAGTAGGTGCTGTTGATGTTGAAGTACGGCGTGCCGCCGATGTTATTCGCCAGAAACGGCAGGATGTCGGTGGCAGTATTGTTCGACCAGTTGCCGTACCAGATGTAGTACATCTTGATCGGGTTCGTCATCACCGGACCGCCGCGGTAGTTGATGCCATTGCTGGTGTTCTTGGAGGGCGGCCCTGCTTGCCCCTTCGGCGTCGACGCCTGATCCGGCATGGGTGGGTGATCCAGAGTGCCGATGCCCTTGCCGCTGGGGCGTAAATCGGGTTCCTGGGCGGCATTCAAGGCCAACCCAATTCCAGTGACTCCAACCAACGCGGCTAGTGACCAGACGTGTAAATGACGCATAGTGTCATTGTGCGCCGAAAGGGATCTTTCGTCCATAAGGTACTTCACCTTAGTCCTTTGGGCCCAGTCCTTAGCCTTAGTTGCTAGAGACCTGACTCCCTGGTCGTTCGACGATGGTCCAGCAATAGCGGCAAGATTTCTCTTTCCCCCAACGATTTCTACTATTTCTCTGTCGAACCGTCGGGTGTATACTCCTGTCGGGTCGCGGTTCAGACCCGAATCGCGACGCTCTCCCTCCCCCTGTTCTTACTCAGAAAGGAGTTCCCGATGTTTGAGGAAAATAAGGAGATTTGTCGCAGACTGCTCGAGCAAGGCTACGGCAAAGGTGATCTGAAGGCCGTCGAAGAGACGGTTTCGACCAAGTGCCGGCTGCATGACCCGGCGTTTCCGGATCTGCAACCGGGTTCGGACAACCTGAAACAACACATCCGGGGATTGCGCGATGCTTTCCCCAACCTGAGCTGTTCCTGCGACGACGTCATTGCCGAGCGCGACGAGGTGGTGATTCATTGGACGTGCCGCGGGGCGCAACGCGGCGAGTTCATGGGTCACGCGGCGACGAACCGGAGCGCGCTGGTGACCGGGACTTCCATCTTCCGTCTGGCCAATGGCCGGATTGCGGAGTTGTGGTCGGACTGGAACGTTCAATCGCTGCTGGATCAGCTCGGCATGGGCATGACGGGGCAGGAGGCCAACAAGGCTCTGGTCAGCCGTTTCCTGGAGGAGGTCTGGAATCGCCGGAAGCCGAATCTGATCGATCAGTTTGTGTCTGAAGACTGCATTCGGACCACTCCCACGGGGACAGTGAAGGGCGCATCGGGATACCGGAAGGATTACGATGCCTTCGCCACCGCCTTCCCGAATCTGCATTTGAAGATCGAGGAGATCACCTGTGATGCCGAACGGGTGGTCGTGCGATTCACGGCGACGGGTACGCAGGAGGGACGCCTGCGCGATCAAGTCGCCACAGGCCGGAGCGTGACGTTCTCCGGGCTCTCGCTGTACCGGGTTGTGCAGGGCAAGATCGTCGAACAGCATCTTGCCTATGATCAACTCGGTCTGCTGCAACAATTGGGTGCAGTGCAAGACACCAGCAAGAGCGCGCGCGGGACGCGCTAGTCGCGGGAGCGGCGGGGTTGGTGATTCGTCACTGGCCCCGCCTTTCTCGTCGCCGGATATACTTGGAACCGGATGAAGCTCCGGGAGTCTGCTCGGTTTGTGATGCTGTTGTGCGCCGTCTGTTGCGTATTGAGCGCGCAGATTCCGAAGCCTTCGGCGGATGACCTGATGAAGGCCGCGACCGCGGCGATCAATGAGGAAGACTACCCGAAGGCGGAGCTGTGGTTACGGGAGTTGGTCTCAAGCTACCCGCAGGATTCGCGCGGCGTGCTGGCGCTGCTGAACGTGCTGGAGGCCGCCAACAAGTGGCCGGAAGCGCTGCGGGTGTCGCGGCAATTCCAAGCGCAGTACAAGACCAACCCGATGTATCACGTGGCGGTGGGGCGCATCCTGCGGCGCACGGATCAGACCCAGGAAGCGTTGGCGGAGTTTCAACTGGGGCTGCGCTACGCGAATTCTCCTGACAGCAAGGCCCAGGTCTATAACGCGATCGGCGATACGCAGCGGGAACTGGGGAACCTGAACGACGCGATTTCGGCGTTTCGCAGCGCGAAGGCCCTGACGGGGCAACCTTCGTTGGGGCTGGCGATGACGCTGGGCGAGCGCGACGATTTTGCGGGAGAGATTCGCGAGTATCGGGAACTGCTGGCGTGGTATCCCACGGCCTCGGTGGTGCTGAACAATCTGTCGTACGCGTATGCGGAGCAAGGCCAGAACTTGAGCGAGGCTCTGGTGTACGCGCAACAGGCGGTGGCGCAGGAGCCTGGGAATTCGTACTACGTCGACACTCTGGGCTGGGTGTTCTACAAGCAGGGCCGGCTGGAGCAGGCGGAGACCGAATTGCGTCGCGCGACGCAGATGGAAGACGGCAACTCGAGCGTGCATTGGGAGCATCTGGCGGCGGTGATGGATGCTCGCGGGGTGTGGACGCCGGAGCGTCGCGAGTTGAGGGACCTGTTGCGCGGAGGCTCGACGCCCCGGAAGCTGGCGCGCGTGAAAGAGATGCTGGGGAAGCTGAAGTAGCCGCTAGGACTCGCGGATCGTGAGCGGGCTTTCGAGTGCGAACCCGGCGATTTCGTCTTTGCGCAGGAATGTGACGCCCTGGTGCTTTTGCGCATAGGCGATGAAGTCTTCGATGACGCGCATGCGGCTGGCTCGGCCGGCGACGCGGTCGTGGGCGGCTACGGAGATCATGCGGCGCTTGACCGTCGATTCGGCGTAGAGCGCGTCGAACTCGGCTTTCAGTTCGCCGGCGAAATCGCTCGCGGTGCGCCAGCGATTTTCGAAGTTCTGAAAATCGTTCAGCATGAACGTGTAGGGCACCACCACGAAGGGCTTGTTGCGGACGGGGATGAGGAACGGCTCATCGCGGCTCAAGTCGTCGGTGTGATAGACGAAGCCAAGGTCCTGCAGGATCTCAAACGTCGCGGGCGTGGCGCGCATGCCGGGGGCGTTGTAGCCGATGGGTCGCTTGCCGGTGGCCTTGAGAATCGACTGAATGTTCGACTCATAGTTCGCGCGCTCTTCGGCGGGCGACTTGTCGTAGATCGGGTTCCAGGTTTGGCCGTGCGCGGCGGCTTCATGGCCGCGCTCTACGATTTCCTTCGCGAGGGCAGGGTGTTTGTCGACGGCCTGGCCGACCATGTGTGACGTCACGTGCACTTTGCGGCGCGCGTACATGTCGAGCAGGCGAGGCACGCCTTCCTTCATGCCGTATTCGTACCACTTCTCCGTCGGCAAGTCGGGATAGCGCGTGTCGAGATTGCCCCACGGGCCGTTGGCACCGCGATCGGGTTGGCCGCCGGCTTCGAACTGGAGCGAGAGAGACACGACCATGCGAGCGCCGTTGGGCCAGAAGGCGGCGCTCGCAGATCGGAGTTGATGGGCCGCCGTCGCGGTGATGGCTCCGGTTTGGATGAATTGGCGGCGGTCCATGTGTGTTCTTCCTACGGCTGCAAAGACGCGGCGTAAGCGACGAGGTCAATCATGTCGGCCATGGTCAGCTTGTCGACGACGCCCTTCATCAGAGGAGCGTAGCCGCCGTGGCGGGCGCCGCTCTTGAAGTCGTACATCTGGCGGAGCAGGTAGCTCGGGGAGCGACCCGCGAGGAAGGGAACGTTGCCGAGTCCCTTGAGTCCTGTGCCGTGGCAGATGGAGCACTGCGTGGTCTTGGCGTTGGCCTTCGTTGCGAGTGCCTCGCCGCGCTTGACGGCGCCGATGGGGACGTAGGCGATGAACGACGATTGCGAGTCGCGGAGTTCGGTGAGTTCGGTGTTCACCGGCATTTCGAGCATGCGGGTGCCGAGCGGCTCGGAGGTGCCTTCGATGGGGGCGTGCATGCCTTGGATGATGCGCGTCTTGGCGACGGTCTTGGTTTCGACGACCTTCACCCACGGCTTGTACTTCAGCTTGGAGAAGTACTCGGCCGCGATCTTCACTTCGGCTTCGTTGGTGACTTTCGCGAGGCGCAGCATGTTCAGCGGCGGTCCCATGTTGGGCTCGGAGCTGGCGCGGAGGCCGTTGCGATAGTCGGTGACCTGAGCTTCGATGTAGGCGGCGGGGAGGCCGGCGAGGCTCGCGTTTTCAGGCTTGCCTTGCGCGTTGGGCAGATGGCAGAAACCGCAGGCGCGGATGTCGGGAGCTCGGCCGTGGCCCACGATGTCGGGCATGGGCGGGTGATCTTCGGGATGCCAGTCGGGCGGATTGAAGCCGTCGCCGACTTGGGCTTGCGTGAGTTTCTTGGTGCTGTTGGGCACAGTGTGCAGCGTGGGGTCCGGCTTGGGCGGCGCGGCGGCCGGGTTCGGCGCGGGCGCGGGTGGATTGAGCGGGTAGGCCCACGGGTACGGCGTTGCGGGCGTCGGCGGCGCGGCGGGTTGCTGCGCGGTGATGATCACCGGGATGGCGATGGTTGCGGCGAGAGCGATGTAACGGAGCTTCATGGTTTCTCCTGACCGCTCGATATTATGGCACGGGGCTACCAGTGTTTGGGGACTTCGATGAAGGACGAGTCGAGGTCCTTGAGAGCGTGCACACCGAGCAACGTCATGGTGCGTTCGAGATCGGCCTTGAAAATAGAGATCGCCTTCGATACACCTTCGCGGCCTTCGGCCATCAGGCCGTAGGCGTAAGCTCTTCCGAGCAACACTGCGCTGGCGCCCATGCAGATCGCTTTGATGACGTCGCTGCCGCGGCGGATGCCTCCGTCGACTAAGACAGGGGCTCGGCTGTTGACGGCTTGCAGGACTTCGGGGAGGGCTCTGGCTGTGGGGAAGGACGTATCGAGCTGACGGCCGCCGTGATTGGACACGATGATCGCCTCGCAGCCGTGATCGAGGGCTCGTTGGGCGTCGTCGCCGGTGATGATGCCTTTGGCGAGAATCGGGCCGGGCCACGCTTTTCTGATCCACTCGAGATCGGCCCAGGTAACGACAGCTCCGCTGAGCATGGCGCGCACGTCGCTGGCGGGGCAGGGACCTTTGCCGGGGATCTGGATGTTCGGGAAGAACATCGCGTCGCGATCGGTGAGGAACTGCGCGAGCCAGCCGGGCTTGCTGAGGATCTGCGGCAGATACGGGATCATCTGCGCGATGTTGCCGCCCATCAGCGCTGGAGCTCCGTTGTGCAGGTCGCGTTCGCGCATGCCGGGGCAGTTGGTGTCCATAGTGACGGCGAGTGCTCGGAAGCCAGACTTCCAGACGCGGGCGAGGGTGGCTTCGGAGACGTCGCGGCCGCCGCCGAGGTAGAGCTGATACCAGAGCGGAGCTTGCGTGACTTTCGAGACCTCCTCGCACGGCCAGCCGGAGAAGCTGGACATGCAGAAACCGATGCCTTCGGCTCCCGCGGCTTGGGCGACGGCGCGTTCACCTTGCTCGTTGATGAGGCGGGTGAAGCCGATGGGGCCGAGCAGCATCGGCATCGCGAGATCGAAGCCGAGCACGTTGGTGCGCAGGTCGGGCTTGGGGATGTAGGTGGCGTTGTGGGGACGGAACAACACTTCGTCCCACGATCGACGGTTGTCGCGCAGGGTGACTTCGCCGTCGGCGCCGCCATCGACGTAATCGAAAATGGGCAGCGGGGCTCGCTTCTTCGCGAGCCCGCGCAGGTCTTCAATGTTCACGACGCGCTGGAGAGCGCGGCTGGCCGCCATTACTTGGAGGCCTGGATATCGGCGTAGAGCTGGCCGATGAAGCGGTCGCCGGTGGTGCCGACTTCTTTCACCTTCGGGTCGAATTCGGCGGTGAGCTTGGCGGCGGTGACTTCGGCCTGAGTCTTGCCTTGGGCGACCATGGCGGCGACCTTGTCACGCAGGGCCAACATCATGTCGCGATGGGCAACGACGGCGCTACGATCGACCGTCGCACCGTGGCCGGGGATGATCTTGGTGTTCGCGCCGGCCTGGCCGATGACCCAGCCCAAGCCATCGAGCATGCCGCTGACGGAGCCGCCGTTGGCGCGATCGACGTTCGGGTATTGGATGGAGCGGTAAAAGTCGCCGGTCATGATGACGTCATTCTTCACGAAGCGGACCAGCGTGTCGCCATCGGTGTGGGCGCTGTGGATCGGGATCAGCTGGATCTCTTCGCCGTTCATGCGATAGGTGGTGATGCCGTCATAGGTCACCGCGGGAAGCGCGGCGGCGGGAGCGGGCGTACCGGGAGCTCCGTTGGCGCCGGGGTTGGGATGGGCCAGGCGATTGCGCAGTTCGGGACGCGAGAGCAGCGTGGCGCCGAGCTTGGCGAAGTTTTCGTTGCCGCCGGTGTGATCCGGATGCACATGCGTGTTGACGACGTACTTGATGGGTTGCGGCGTGATCGCCTTGATCGCGGCGACCAGCTTGTCGGTGAGCTGCGCGTATTGCGTGTCCACCATGAAGACGCCGTCGGGTCCGACGAGGACGCCGATCATACCGCCTGAACCTTCGAGCGTGTAGAAATTGTTACTGACCTTGGTGGTCTTGATCTGGACCTGGCT
>CANIIC010000181.1 GCA_947467395.1 Bryobacterales bacterium | reverse complement strand
TCGAAGACATAGGTTCCGGGGATGTCTTCGTAATCGTGTTTAGTCCATTCCATAGATCAGAACAGCTCTTTCCGGGCGTGGGCCCATAGGTCGGCTAGCTGCGGCCGTCCCCCAATTTTACCCCCTGGAGGCCGAAGGGCAAAATCGCCAACGTTGTTTTGCTGCCTGCCAATCGGCTAGTTTTGAGCCGCGTACGAAAGATCGTGACTGCCTGTCCGGAAAAGTTGGTTGGCAGTCGCGCCGAAGGCGCTCAAAACGAAGCGGGCAGGTTCGTGAACTCAAGTCCACTGAACCTGCCCGCTGTTGGCTTACTTGAAAGTTCTTACTTCGCCCACTTGGCCGACAAGGCCTTGATGCGGCGCAGAGCTTCCTGGATGTTTTCGAGGGAGTTCGCGTAGCTGAACCGGATGTAGCCTTCGCCGAATTCGCCGAAGCCGCGGCCGTCGAGACACGCCACGCCGGCTTCCTGCAGGATCATCTCAGCCAACTGCTTGGACGGGATGCCAGTGGCCTTCACGTTCGGGAACGCGTAGAACGCGCCCTTCGGCAACGTACAGGTGAAGCCCGGGATTTCGTTCAAGCCTTTGACGATGACGTCGCGGCGTTCCTTGAACTTGGCGACCATCATGTCCACATCGTCCTGCGGACCTTCGAGAGCGGCAATGCCGGCCATCTGCGTGAAAGTCGCGGTGCAGGAGTTCGAGTTGCCCATCAGCTGCACGGTGGCCGCGACCAACTGCGGGGGCATCACGCCGTAACCCAGGCGCCAGCCGGTCATCGAGTAGGTCTTCGAGAAGCCGTCGAGGATGATGGTTTTGTCCAGCATCCAGGGATATTGCGCAACGGAGGCAGGGAAGCCGCCTTCATAGACGATGCGCGTGTAGATTTCGTCGCTGAGCACGATCAGATCGCGATCCTTGCACAGGTTCGCCAGCCGTTCGATATCGGCGGGCGGGATGATGCCACCGGTCGGGTTAGCCGGCGAGTTCAGGATGATCATCTTCGTCTTCGAAGTGAGCTTCGATTCGAGGATGTCCATGTCCAGAGTCCAGCCGCGCTCTTCCGACAGCGGAATGGCGACGGGCGTGGCGCCCTGGAACCGAATCATGGATTCGTAGATCGGGAACGCGGGGTTTGGGTAGATGGCTTCATCGCCCGGGCCCAGCAATGCGATCATCGCGAAATACATGATCGGTTTGGCACCCGGAACGATACAAACTCGTTCCGGGCCCACTTCAATACCACGTGTGCGAGACACGTACCGCGCAATGGCGGCGCGCGCTTCCGGCATACCCTGGGTGGGGCCGTACTTCGTGTAGCCCTCGCCCAGCGCCTTCTGCCCAGCTTCAATAATGTGCTTGGGCGTCGGGAAATCCGGTTCTCCAATTTGCAGGTGGATGATGCTTTTCCCCTGCGCTTCAAGCGCGCGCGCTTTGGCCAGTACTTCGAAAGCGGACTCGGCTCCGAGGCCGGCCATTCCTTTTACAAGTTCCATTGATGTGTCTTGCCTACGTGGTTTGTAACTACAGTTAGATCAAGTTGGAATCGCGACGCGTCCAGTTCTTGCCCTTTTCTTTGCTGATCGCTTCCACGTCCTTCACATAGGCGCCAGCCTGAGTGAGGATGTGGTGCAGATCGTTGCCGACCGAGATGAGCGGGAAGCCCTTGTCGAGGAACTCACCCACGCGCGAGGTGCCGAACAAGAACAAGCCCAGGATGATGTTGTTCTTCTTGGCCGCGGCGATCAACTTGTTGGTCGCATCGAGCAGTTCCGGCGAGGTGTACATATCCGGGAACTTGTACTTTTCAAACAAGCCCATGGACATGCAGAGATCGTTCTGGCCCAGGAACAGGAGGTCGACGCCCGGAACGGCAGCGATTTCGTCGATGTTCTTGATGCAATCTGCGGTTTCCACCTGCAGAGCGACAATGACGTTGTCATTGGCCGCGCCCGCGTAACCCAGCAGACCGTCTTTATTCATGCTGCGCTGCGGGAAGTACACCGAGCGAGTGCCCGCGGTCGGGTACTTGCAGCAGCTGACTGCCTGACGCGCTTCGTCGGCGTTGTTGATGTAGGGGACCAGAACGCCATCGGCGCCCATGTCGAGCGATTGCTGGATGCCCGCGCGATCCTGGTAGCCCGCAACACGGACCAGCGACTTCGCGCCGCCCGAGGCAACGCCAGCCAACATGCTGGACATCGTGATGTTGTTCATCGGACCGTGCTGCGTATCGATCAGCAGCCAGTCGTATCCGCTGTGCGCCAACTGTTCAGCCACCGTAGGGCTGTGCGAGTTCACAAAAAGCCCCAACTTGGGGGTTCCGGCGCGCAGTTGTTTCTTAAATTCAGCTCCGCTGAGCACTTCACTCATGAGTTGTCTCCTGGTTTACCGGGCACGCCTTGTTGCGCGACGCAGGAACGGGCGGCGCGACTTTTCGTGGCAGTCCGGATCTCATTGCAGTATACAACGGACCTTGTTGTTGGCGCTCTAAGACTTTAGCGGGATCGCGGCGCGATCAGGCGGTATCCCGTGCCCCGCACCGTTTGAATCAAGGCTTGCGGCCAGGGGTCGTCCACCTTTGCTCGTAGACGCCGAATGCAAACGTCTACGGTGCGAGCGGGGCCTGGGTAACTGAGATCCCAGGCGTGCCGGAGCAGATCTTGCCGAGTGACCGGAGAACCCGCGTGGCGCATCAGGAACTCCAAGACCGCGAACTCCCGGGGAGCCAGATCCACATGCTGACCTCCGCGGCGCACAACATGACGGATGGCATCCAGGTGCAGGTTGCCGACCGCGAGTATCTGGAGCCGGTTCATCGCCGACTAACGCGAGCGTTTCACGCGGTAATCTTCGACCGCCGGCATCCTTACGATGCGGCACATCTCAAATAACCGGGAACGCGCCCGCGCGCCGATCACATCGCCCAGAGTCTTCCGGTGCACCTGGGTGCCGCCAGCCGTGGTGTACGCGACGGCGCCGGAGTCATCCACTTCCAGATTTGTTGTCGCGATCAACGGCTTTTGGTGATTGCAGCGATAGGTGATGATCGACGTCACAGTATCTTCGACCCATTCGGTGACGCGATGAGAACCGAGATCATCCAGCAGGAGTACTTCTGCATCGAGCGCGTTGCGATACGCCGCGCGATCGGAGGTGCCAGACGCCGCGTCGTAGCCGGAACGAATCCGGTCGAGCAAATTCTGGAAGTCGTAGAACAGGCCTTCGTGACCTTTCTCGACAATGGCCTTGAGTGCGGCGATCGCCAAGTGCGTCTTGCCGGTGCCGGTGTCGCCCACGAGCAGTAGGCCGGGACGATCCGGCGCAGGGAATTCTCGCACGAAGCTCCGCACCTGCATCAGCACTTTGCCCAGGCCCGCCCGGGCGATGGGGTTTTCCTGCGGAATCTGGAAATTGTCGAGCGAGGCGTACTCGTATTTCGGGGGAATGTTGGTGGAGCCGCGCAAGGAGTTCGCGCGTGACTGCACGGAGCAACTACAGCGCACCGCACCCGACAGTCCGGCGCGCTCGACGACGGTGTAGCCGGTTCCGTCACACAGAGGACACACGGGTTCAGGCATTATTCGATCACCAGCAGAATTTCGCCGGCGGCAACCGTGGCGTCGGCGCGAGTGCGAACCTCGCGAACGGTGCCGGCCTTGGGCGACTTCATCTCATTCTGCATCTTCATAGCTTCCACAACAACCACACCTTGACCTTCTTCGACCACGTCGTCGACGGCGACCAACACGCGCACGATCTTGCCGGGCATCGGTGCGGCGATCTCCTGGCGGCCGTGAGTCGACGCGCCACGACCGGAGGTCCGCAGATTGCGCGGGTCGTAAACTTCGACATCCAGGCGCTGACCGTCGACCACCACTTGGCCGGAGGCGCTGCGCATCACCTGAAAGCTGCGGTTGCCGAGTCGCACCCAGTACATGCCGGGTTCGGTGGCTTGAATTTCGAAATCGTGCGCGATGGTCACCTCGTCGCGCTGGTAGGTGGCGCTCGAGCCGTCGATGCTCAGGTTGCCGGGCTGGCCGTGGGCGAGGACTTCGCGTTTCATCGCATCATCTCCGTGCGGCCTGCTGTGGCCCATTTGCTGGTGCGGACCCCGTTTGCAGTTGCGCGCGGCTCGTTGCTGGGAAGCGCCAGAACCAAGGCTGCCGCGAGTTCGGCTTCGGGGCACGCGGCGCGTGGGGTGCGACGTGCGAAGAATTCGTCGAGATAGGCGGTGGAGATGTGGCCCGAGCAGAAGATGGGGTCCGCGAGGATCTCGCGGAACAGGCCGAGGTTCGTACGCACGCCCGTGAGGACGTATTCGGAGATCGCGCGATCCAGGCGCTGGATCGCGCCTTCGCGCGTCGAAGCCCACGCGCACAGTTTTGCCAGCAGAGGGTCATACTCCATCGGCACGGTCCAGCCCGCGTAGATGCCGGAATCAAGGCGGATGCCGGGGCCCGAAGGCTCCCGCAGATGTTCGATCTTGCCCGGCGACGGCATGTAGTTCTGCTCGGGATCTTCAGCGTAGACGCGACATTCGACGGCTGAGCCGGTCCACGTCACGTCTTCCTGTTGGATGGTCAGATGCTCGCCTTGCGCGATACGCAGTTGCCACTCGACCAGATCAATGCCCGTCACGAGTTCGGTGACCGGGTGTTCCACCTGGAGCCGCGTATTCATCTCCAAGAAGTAGAAGTTGCCGTCGCGGTCCACGAGGAACTCGATCGTGCCCGCGTTATAGTAGCCCGCGGCTTTCGCCACTTTGACGGCTGCGGCACCCATCTTGGCCCGTAGCTGGGGCCATTGCGACATGACCGGAGCAGGACATTCCTCGATCACCTTCTGATGCCGGCGCTGTACGGAACATTCGCGCTCGCCCAAGTGAATCATGTGGCCGTGCTGATCACCCAGGACTTGGATTTCGACGTGGCGCGGTTCGACCACCAGCTTCTCCACATAGACCGAGCCGTCCTTGAACGCACGCAGAGCTTCACTGGAGGCGTCGCGCAGTGCGGATTCCAGGTCTTCTTCGCGATCCACACGACGCATGCCTTTGCCGCCACCGCCGGCCGAGGCCTTCAGCAACACCGGATACCCCAGCTGCTTCGCGGCGGCCTTGGCTTCCGTGATGTTTTCGAGCGCGGCGGTTGTCCCCGGTACCACGGGAGCTCCGGCGGCAATTGCGATCCGACGTGCACCAGTTTTCGAGCCCATGTCGCGGATGGCTTCGGCGGGCGGTCCGATAAAGACCAGGCCGGCATCGCGGCAGGCGGCGGCGAATTCAGCGTTCTCGCTCAGGAAGCCGTAGCCGGGATGAATCGCATCGGCACCGTGGCGTTTGGCCGCGTCCAGGATGGTTTCGACCTTCAGGTAGCTCTCTGAAGACGGGGACGGCCCGATGTAGGCGGCTTCGTCGGCCAGCTGAACAGCCAGGGACGCCCGGTCGGCGTCGGAATAGACGGCGACGCTCTGGAGGCCTCTCTCTCGCAGTCCCCGCACCAATCGGACAGCGATCTCCCCCCGGTTGGCGATCAATACCTTGCGCACAGACCTTGATTCTACCGCGCCGCCTCTAACGCAAGGTCACAATCGTGGCTCCCCAGCCGCCGGCCTCGGCCGGTGCGTCGCGAAAATCGGCTACCGCGGGCGTTCGTTCCAGGACTCGCCGCACCATGTCGCGGCGGACGCCAATTCCCCGTCCGTGGATGATTCGCAACGCTTTAAATCCCAGGCGGGCAGCCTCCAGGAGGTACTCTTCGACTACAGCTTCGGCATCTTCCGGCCGAATACTGTGAAGGTCCAGAATGTCTGTAACGTCGATACGAACCGGTTCATCGTACATGGGGTTAAAGGTGTCTGGTGACCCGCTGATCCCTGCGCCTAGAGGATACACCCTAGGGGGAGGGGAGGGGTATCCGCCATTCCCCTAGGAGATCTTCCCCTAGTACGTCACGCCAGGGAGATATTGCCCGTAGAATTGGGACTGAAGCAACATGCAGTGTTTCTTGTGCGGTAAAAAAATCGGGTTCATGAGGTCCTTGACGGACCAGCAGTACTGCTCGCCGGAGCATCGGCGCGAAGCCCGACTTGCATCTGCACAGGCCCTCCGTGACGAAGAAGATGTGGAGAGCTGGGCGGTCGCACGAGATCGCCGGAAGCATCTAAAGGGCGAAAAGAAGACTTCGCCGGCTGGTCAAGCAGGTGCTGTGTTGGCGTTTGTCGCCATCGGTGGCGCCATGGTGGTGCTCCTGTTGTTGGGCGGCGGTACGCCGAGACCGACGGGCGGGGCAGCTTTCCCCACGGTGTCGGCGGACACGGGCAAGAAGCCGGGTATGTTTGAACGGGCGGGCGGGGCATTGAGCGACTTGGTGCGCGGTGCTGCTCCCGTAACGCTCGAACGCAAGTTCCCGGGCGGCAACTTGTTCGGCTCGACTTCGATTTCCGACTGGTCCAATGTGCAACTGCGGGCCAGCACGATTGACGATCCGCGCGACTGGATCGGCAAAACGAAGACAACTTCGACCGCCAGCTTGCGCTTGTGGAAGAAGTCGACAGCGATGCAGAACTACCAGATGGAGTTCCAGGGTTCGCTCGAAAAGACCAGCCTGAGCTGGGCGGTTCGCGCGGCCGACGGCGGCAACTACTACGCGACCAAGCTGGCGATCATCAAGCCTGGTCCGCTGCCGAACGCTGGTTTGATTCGCTACGCCATGGTGAATGGCAAGGAACTGGATCACTCGCAGGTTCCGCTGCCGATTACTCTTGAACGCGGCGCGAACTATCGCATCCGCGTGACCGTGCAGGACGATCAGTTCCTGACCTTCCTCGACGGCAAGTGGATCGGCAAGATGACCGACAAGCGCCTGACGCGCGGCGGTATCGGCTTCTTCGACGATCAGGGCGATCCGCAGAAGGTTGCCTGGGTCAGTGTCTCGGAACGGGACAGCTTCCTGGGTCGTCTGCTGGCGCACTTCGCGATGTTTGTGATCCCGGTCGAGCCTCAGAACTAACGTCGCGACTCTCGCGCCTACGCCGCCTTCTTCAACGCCATCTGAAACGGCATGCCCGCGAAGTCCGCAGTCAGGCTCAGGTCGTTGCCGGAGACGGTTCCCGTAAAGGCCAGCGTGAGCGGCATCCCGCCGAATTCCAGGGTCACGTTGAAAGACAGCTTGTTGCCGTCGATCTTGCCATCCGCGATCTTGATCTCCGCCCCGTCCGGTCCCGTCATCGTGCCGTTGAGCGTGGCGCCGTCTGCTTTCAAGCTATAGCCGACGGTGACTGCACCATTGGGCGTGTCTACGCTGCCGGACCACTTGCCATCGATGTCGGCGGCAAAAGCCGAGACTGCCGTCAGGACCAGCGCGCACATCAGGAGACGAATCTTCATCCCCTGAGTCTAGTACAGCGCTGCTTGGAATTTGAGGTGGGTCCGAACTACTGCTGGTATTCGATCTCGGCCTGCACGTCACGCCAGTCAGGCGCATCCAGGGGCCGATTGAGGCGCTCGATCGAGCTGATCATTTCTCTGGATTCATACGGCCCCAAGCGAGGCGCGCGGAAGGAGAACTGAGAGAGGGGCGGCTGATTCGCAGCCGCCCGGAGAGTGACATTTACTACAACACCACTGAGAGAACCATGGGTGTGATTCACCACCAGGTAGTGAATCTGCGG
>CANIIC010000180.1 GCA_947467395.1 Bryobacterales bacterium | reverse complement strand
GTGCCGCGCTGATGCCATCGCATGATCTCCTGTGCCGCCGGATAAAACACGTCCCGCAAGAACCCACGATCCCCGCCCGCCGCCAGCCACTGGCGCATGGCTTGGAACATCCACAGCGTGCCGTCAACGGAGTTGTACTCCGGTTGCTCGCCGGCATCCGGGAAGCGATTCGGAATCACCCCCTTGTTGCGATGCGAGAGGAAACATTCGAAGATCTGGCGAGCTTCTTCTGACCTGCCCGGGACGATCAACAACCCGGGCATGCTGATCATCGTGTCGCGGCCCCAATCGGTGAACCACGGATACCCTGCGATGATCGTGGGCCGTCCGTCCGCGCGTCGCACCACAAACGGATCGGCCTTCTCTCTGGGAGGCTCTCCCGATCGCGTTCCGTCGATGGACGCGCACAGCTCCACCCACTCGCTTGGCGCGAGTTCGAGCGTGAACACGCCAGGCGTGAACAGATCCTCGCGGAAGTCGAGCCCGCGGTCCAGTTCTTCCAAATATTCGATGTCGTTGTACCAGTGCGCATCGCGGTCGAACTGGCCTGAAGAGAAGAATTCGATCGCCGGCAAAGCTGAATACGGCTCCAGGCAAACCGCACCCGCCCATTCCGTCACTTCCGGATTCAGCGCCTCGTTCGCGTGGGACAACGAGTGATAGTCGCGATAGGCCAGGAATGGGCGCACGCGTAGTGTCACGTGAGCGTTCGCGCGATACCGCAGCATCACCGCCTGCTTGCCCGGGATCAGGTAGACCTGTTTTTCGAGCGTCGCGCCATCCAGCACGTAACGCCACGTCGCGCACGGCGCGGTCGCGAAGGCCTTCAAATAGAGGAATCCTTCCGGCGCCACCGCTCCCGGATACTGGCACGCGCTGATCGCGAAGCGCGCGCCATCGAAGGCTACTTCCTCATCGACGCGGGACAACAGCACATGCCGTTCCACTGGAGGTCGAAGCGAAGCCACCAACAACCCGTGATACCGTCGCGTATTCACCCCAGAGACAGTGCCCATGGCGAACGCGCCCGTACCGTTCGTCTCCAGCCACTCCAGTTTTGAGGATCGGTCAAAGTCGCGGCATACATCAGCATCCACAACCGGCCATTGACGCGAGACCATTCGCGCAGTTCCTCCGCGTCGATTATTTCACGGCCGACCGCCGGATGCAGGACTACTTCTTGATGTCGCGATGATTCTCTTTCACGCGATACCCAGCCGCCCCCAGCCGCTTCCGAATCTCATCGGCAATCATCACGCTACGGTGATGACCACCGGTGCACCCGAAGGAAATCGTGAGGTAGCTCTTGCCCTCGTCGATATAGTGCGGCATCAGGTAGATCAGCAGATCAGAGATCCGCTCGATAAATTCCTGACTCTGCGGGAATGACCGAATATAGCGGGCAACACTCGGATGCTTGCCGGTCTTCTCTTTGAACTCTGGGATATAGTTCGGGTTCGGTAAGAAGCGCACATCGAACACCAGGTCGCTTTCGGGAGGAATGCCGTGACGGAAACCGAAGCTGTTGATCTGCACCAACACACCGCCCTGCTTGCGGTCCTGACCGAACTTGGAATGGATGGTCTCACGCAGTTCGTGGACATTGTAGTTGCTGGTATTGATGATCGGATCCGCGATTTTGCGGATCGGCTCCAGCCGTTCCCGTTCGTGGCGAATACTGGCCGCGACGCTCTGCTTCGTGCCCAGAGGATGCGGCCTGCGCGTCTCACTGAAGCGACGCAGTAAAATCGCGTCGTCGGCTTCCAGGAACAACAAACGAGCCGGCACCATTCGGCGAATCTTCTTGTAGAGCGCCGGCAGCCGCTCCAGCGCCGAGCCTTCACGAATATCCACGACTAAGGCCGCGCGGCGAATATTCGGCGCACTCTTCGTGAGCTCCGCAAATTTCGGAATCAAGTCGATCGGCAGGTTGTCGACCGAGTAATACCCAAGATCCTCAAAGGCCTTGAGCACAGTCCCTTTACCCGAGCCGCTCAGCCCGGTGATGATCACCAGTTCGGTGTTCGCAACAGAGCTGGGCGGTACAGGCATAAGTGGAATGTTACGACTCGATTAGATCAAAGTGACCGTCGGCGCGACGCACCAGAACACTGACACGCTCGGTTTCGGCGTCGCGGTACGCGATATGGTTGCTGGTTTTGTCGATCATTAGCACGGCTTCTTCCAGCGTGATCGGCTTCTTGCGCCCAAGATTCACCTTAAACACGCGCGGTCCGGCCGCCACAGCCACCGGTTTCACCTTGTCCACACCGTCGATCGACGGCTTCGGCGCACGGCGATGCGTTTCCCGCCACTTGTCGCGCTGTTTTACCGCCTGCGCGTCCAGCTTCTCCAAAGCGGCGGACATGGCAGTGAACAGATCCGAATGTTTGCCGATGCCCACGAACTGATGATTGTAGAAGTTCACGGTCACTTCGGCTTTATAGGATCGCTTCTCCTGGCTCAGGATTACGTGAGCCTTGTGCTCACCCCGCCCGTCCAGCAGCTTCGAGAGCTTCGCAAACTTCGCATCGACTTTCGCCTGGACCTTCGGGGGTAAATCGTGATGAATGCCTGTGTAGGTGACTTGCATGGATGCCTGGGATGGGCCGCGCCGTTTCATTCACGGGTGCGGCGTTGATGCGTGGACGGGATTCGCATGTCCTCGCGATATTTGGCGACCGTCCGGCGAGTGACGTCGATGCCCTCAGCCTGCAATCGCTCTGTGATCTGCTCGTCAGTCAACGGATGCGAGCGGTCTTCTTCCTCGATCATCTTCTTGACCTTGCGCTTCAGCAACAACAACGGTGTCGCGCCGCCGCTGGGCCCCTGTACGGCTTCTGAGAAAAAGTAGCGCAGTTCGTAGACACCTTGCGGCGTATGCGCGTACTTGCTCGAAACCGCTCGGCTGACGGTCGACGGATGCACGCCAATTTCTTCGGCGATCTCCTTGATCATCATCGGCTTCAGATGCTCCAGCCCGTGTTCCAGAAAATCGATCTGCCGCCCGACGATACACTGGCACACACGCAGAATCGTCTGCTTCCGCTGCTCAATGTTCTTCATCAGCTGGATCGCGCTCGCGTAGCGTTCCTTGACGTAGTTGCGGACGTCTTTGTTGGGTTCATGCTCGCGGTCGATCATCTTGCGATACTGCGGATTCAAACGCAGCTGCGGGATATCGTCATCGCTCACTTGGATGATGTAATCTTCACCGTCTTTGTAGATGTAGACGTCGGGCTCCACCACGCGCGCACCAGCGCCGGAGTAGCGCAGGCCGGGCCGCGGGTCTAAATGACGAATCACATCCAGCGCGATCTGAATGTGCTCCATCGGCCGGTGCAACACTTTCGCCAGTTCCTTGGTCTGCCGCGTTTCCACCAATTTCAGGTGATCGGCAACAACAGTCCAAGCCAGTCCGTCCTTCGCATTGCGGCTTTCCAACTGCAGCAGTAAACATTCGCGCAGGTCGATCGCAGCAACGCCGGCAGGATCCAAGGTCTGCACCACGCGAATCGCCTCGCGCACATCCTCGATCGCGTTTTGGCCTTCCGCCGCCATATCTTCCGGCGTCGAAAGCAGGTATCCGTTTTCGTCCAGGTTCCCGATCACGCCCTCGGCGGCGTCGCGAACATTTTCGGTCAGCGTGACCAACGCCAACTGCGAACGCAGATGATCCGACAGGGTTACGGGTGAGGATAGGAAGGTTTCAAAAGACGGCTTGTCGCTGGCCTCAGCCGACGGCGACTTGAACCCGGGATCCAGGTAGTCGTCAAAATAGGACCCAAAGTCGATCTCGTCGAACGGGTCGCTTGAGGCCGGGGCCTCGGGTGCTTCCGCAGCTTCCTGCTGAGACTCCACAGGGGACGCTACTGGTTCGAATCCTGAGTCGCCCGGATCATCCGCTTCGGCGCCCGGGGTGGCGTCCAAAATCGACTGATCGGCAACGTTGGCCACCCGCTCGGCTTCCAGCAGTGGCTGTAATTCTTCGGGAGAAAGTTCTTCGCTGCCGTCGACCGATTCTTCCAGAACCGGGTTCTGGGCGATCTCCGCCGTGATCATGTCTTTCAGCTCCAGCCGATTCAGCTGGAGCAGGCTGACCATTTGGACGAGCCCCGGGGTCAGAATCTGCTTCTGTTGGACCCGAATCTGCAACCTTGGAGACAGCGAGCTCATGGTGCTTCCCCAAGTTTAGCATCGGCATCAGGGCAAACCGGGAAATTTTCGCCGGGGCTTTAATGCTTCGCCGGGGTCCACCGAACCGTGGCCCGCGGAATCGGGGCTGACTCAACCGCCGTTGGACTTGACGGCGTAATAGCAGCCGGGACTTGCGGTGTAGGTTTTGAGGAAGTGGACACCTTGGGTTTCGCAGGCACCTTCGCGCCGATCACCCGGATGTTGTTGACAATACGTCGCGCTCCGGCCGATTTTGCCATCCGCGTCGCTGCGCCTTTGTGTTGAGCGATGCCCGTGCTGCCGTCCCAGTAAACAATCCCGCCCTTTACCCGAGCAGTGATTCCGTCCTTGCCCACAACCGATTTGGCGAGCCGTTCACGCAATTGCGCGTCAATCTGAGCATCAGACAAAACCGGGGGAGGTGGCGACTGTGCCGCAAGCCCGCAAGCCAGGAACGCAGCCGCCAGATATCGGAGAATCACGTCAAGCTAGTCGCCGTCGCAAACGAAAATTCTCACCTCAGGTAGTCGAACAGAGTCTGTCTCGGCAGTTGAGCCTTGGAGGAGAGCGCTGCCTGCTGTTGCGTCTGCCCTTGGTTCAGCTCAAGAATTGCCGCTGTCAGATCCGCGTCGGCCAAGTCACTAATCTGCGTCTTCAGTTGTAGTTGGAGATTCTGCCCGAAGTTATCCGCAGCCTGGACCTTGTTCTGCGCGGTCCCGTAAAACGCAAGCTGACTATTCAAGTGATCCCCGGCTGTAGTCAGGGCATCCAACGCCGTCCGCCCCGCCGCTTCGTCGTTGGCCAGAAACGCGTCCCGCAGCGCCATCACCTTGGCAAAGACATTCTGCGACGGGGTCGCGGAATCGAAGATCTCCTGAGCCGTCCGTGCCACTTGAAACGTGGTTCCGTTCGGATGCTGCACCGCGCGCGTGGACGCCGTGCCTTGATATGTGGTGAGCGGCGTCGCCTGGGTCCAGTCGAGCACGTAGGGAGCCGTGTGGTCAGAGTCGCCCGAGAAGATGTACCGACCTTCAACCTGGGTCCCGGTCAGCGCGACCATTTGCTCCATCACCGAGCCGATTTCCTGCGCCAGTGCCGCCCGGGTGCTGGCATTCTGTGTGCCCGAAACCCCCTGCGCGCCTAGCGTGCGCACACGTTCAAACAATTGCACCGCGCTTTGCAGCGCCTGTTCCCCGGCATCCACCTCGCCTTTGACGCGCCCCAGGTTTGCCTGGATCTGCGCAGCCGCCGACAAGTTCGCCCGGGCGTTCAGAAGCGTTGAAACCTGATCGGGATCGTCCGCCACACTCGCCAACCGCACCCCGGTCGAAATCTGCCGCTGCGCATCGGTCATGCGCTTCGAGATATGGTTCAACTGATTCAAGAACTGCTGGTCAGACGCCTTCAACGACGAAATCATGGGTCTCCTCAGTGAATAATGTTCATGACCGATTCCGTGAGGTCATTCAACACGGAGATCATCTTGCCGACAGCCTGGTACGCCTGTTGGAACTGCAGCAGTTTGGCCGCTTCTTCGTCGATCGAGACCCCGGTTTGGGAGGAGCGAAAACTACGAGCCTGCGCGAGTCCATCTTTATACTGATCTTGCTCATGCCGCGCGGTGGCCACGTCGCGCCCGACGCGCGCACCCAAGTTCCCGAACGCCTGGGAAAACGTGAAGTCACCAGCTACCGGCGCGTTCGCCAACTGCGCGATCGCCACAGCGTTGCCGTTTCCTCCGGGAGCGGTGGGCAGCGAAGCCGCCAACTGATCCACGGTAAGATTCCCGACACCCAAGGTGATTGCCGCCCCCGTCGTCCCGTTGTAGGTGAACAACGGACCCGGAGGGGGAAGACCGTCCCGGCCAACACCCGCCGCCAGCGTTGCGTTCACGTTGTCGGCTAACGAGGCGGCCAGCCCGTTCAACTGCCCCGCGTATTGCGGAATCGTAGAATTCTTCTCATCCAGCAGCGCGCCTAACTGGCCACCCGTCATCTGCGAAGTGATGTCGCCACCGTCGGAGTCGTGGATCCTGGTCTGCGGCCCCGAAAAGTCCGCCGACACCAATCGTGCCTTGTCCCCGATCACCAGAATCGTCTGCCCACCCATGTACACGTTCGCCGCACCGTCCGAGGTCCGGATCAGCGAGTAGTTGGCCAGTCCTGACAATTCTTCTAGCGCGGCGTTTAATTGCGCGTCCAAACCCGCGTCCTGCGACGCTCCGGCGTCGGCACGATACGTCGAATTAATCGCCGCGATCTGGTCCGCCAACCGATTGATGCCAGCCACCGTGTCGCGCGTCTGCCGATCGACGTTCACCGAGACTTGCTGCATCCCGATGGCGGCCTGGTTGAAGGCCGTGGCCACTTGCTCCGCCCGATCCAGCACCCCCTGCCGCGCCACCGTATCGTTCGGGTTCACGGCCAACTGCGAGAATCCGTTAAAAAACTCATTCATCGCGGCCGGCACGCCGAACGTCGAAGTCAGATCAAACTGCGATTCAACCACGCCCAAGTCTGTCGCGCGCTGCTGCGAGTACCCCAGCGATTGGTTCTGATTCCGCACGGCCTGTTCGAGGAACGTAGACCGCGCGTTCAGCATCGGTCCGGCCAACACACCTCCCGGCAATCCCTGATCCGGGTTGAAGGGCAACGAAACCAAGACTTGGTCCTGACGCACGTAACCCGGGGTCGTGGCGTTGGTGATGTTGTTCTGGATGACGTTGAATTCCCGGCCATAGACGCGAAGGGCGCCCGTGGAATTCAACAACGATGTAAAGAGACTTCCCATCCGGCTAGCCCTCGACCTTCACTCGAGATCGGGACGTCGCCTGAATCACGCCAGGCAGCCCGGACGGGGTGTAGCCCGTGTCCATGCCCAGCAGTCGCGCCCAGCCGCGCCAGAATTCATCCCCATTGCGGATCAGATGCTCGGTCCGCCGCAGTTCCGATTGCAGAGCTTCTAACTCCGCTCGCAGCAGGCCGCGTTCTTCCTCGCCATCCTGAACGCCAGAGCGCTCCCATTCGCTCAGCTGTCTTACGGCTGCGTCCAGACCAACCATCTGGGCCGCGATCTCTCCGGGATCCGGTGTCGTCAGCGCGGCACACACCCCGGACACGTCATCACGAATCTTTCGAATATCGGAGTGCGTCATCGATCATCCCTGACGCCGTCGCTTCTGCATCTACCTGGTAGGTGCCTTGAGCGTAGGCGCGCGCGATACTCTCGACGCGTGCAGTCCGTTCCGGAGAATCCGCAGACAAACTCTGCAGCTGCTGTGCCAGTCCCGAAAGCTGTACGCCGTCTGCCGCATCTCCCTGCGCCGCAACCTTCGTCGCAGAACTGTGCCCTGACGCCGGCGCCGATCGCCCCGTTTGCGCAGACTTCGACGCTCCGGTCGAATTCAGCCCGCCTACTGTCCCCAGATTTGGATCGTTGACTTTCATGTGTCGAGCAGTCTTTCGAGAAATCCTTCGCCTACAAATTCCTCTGACTGCTCTATCGACGATTATGGCGCGGTTCTTAGAT
>CANIIC010000179.1 GCA_947467395.1 Bryobacterales bacterium | reverse complement strand
TACGGTGCGCCTCCTGTCGGTGAGAATCGCTGGCGAGCGCCGCAGCCCGTCGCCAAGTGGGACGGTGTGCGCAAGGCCGATACGTTCAGCCCCGGCTGCGCCAATGGTCTCCCGACGGCTGGCGGAGGCAAGGGCAAGGGACCTGCGTCCAGCGAAGACTGCCTCTATCTGAATATTTGGACCGCGGCAACGTCGGCTGGCGACAAGCGCCCGGTCATTGTCTGGAACTACGGCGGCGGTTTCACGGTAGGCAACGGAGCCTCAACTGGCTTCGACGGCGAAGCACTCGCGCGCAAGGGCGCGATCGTGATTACGTACAACTATCGCCTGGGCCACTTCGGCTACCTCGCGCATCCTGAGCTGACCAAGGAATCGGGCAAGAACGCCAGCGGCAATTACGGAATGATGGACCTGGTCACCGTCTTGCGCTGGGTGCAGAAGAACATCACGGCCTTCGGAGGCGACCCGAATCGCGTCACCATCAACGGCGAATCCGCCGGCGCGATTCTGGTGTCGTCCCTGGTCGGTTCGCCGGAAGCCAAAGGATTGTTCCACCGCGCTATCTCGCAGAGCGGCGCCTGGATGGGACTCGGCATCGCCAAGCTGACGCCGCGCCAGCGTGTGGAAGAAGCTGCCGTGAAGGCGGTCGGCAATACGACCCTCGCCCAACTTCGAGCGATGAGCGTCGAACAACTCAGCCAGACTCTGCGCGGTGTTCCTACTACGTTGGTAGTCGACGGCTACATGATCCCGGAAGACCTCTCGTCCACCTTCGCGCAGGGCAAGCAGAACAAGGTCGACATCCTGGTGGGCTCCAATCTGGACGAAGGCACCTTCTTCGGCCCGGCTCCCGCGCCAGATGCGTTCAAGTCGCAAATGGAACAGCGCTTTGGCGAACTCATGCCGGATTTCCTGAAGCTCTACCCGGCGGCCAACGCGGAAGAGACGCAGCGTTCCTATCTCACCCGCACTCGCGACGAAGTCGGCTGGCACATGCGCACCTGGGCTCGTTTCCAGACGCGCGCCGGCAAGAAAGCGTACGTCTACTACTTCACGCGCATCAGCCCCGGAGCCGGACCGCGCGGTGCGACGCACGGCGCGGAGATCCCGTACATGTTCGGTAACCCGCCGATGAGCGGCTGGAACGACGTCGACACGAAACTCTCCGACCAGATGACCAGCTACTGGGCGAACTTCGCGGCGACGGGTGATCCCAATGGAAAGAACCTGCCGTCGTGGCAAGCCTACGATCAGAAAAAGAATGACGGCAAGGCGATGGTGTTGGGCGATACCGCAGCCATGGGTGCTCAGATCGACGCGGAGCGTCTGCGCTTCTTCGATACCGCCTACGCTCGGCAGCAGCGGTAGCGGCTAGCGCTTGCGACGGTAGCTCTTCAACTGCTCCAGCTGTCCCCGAGCCACGGCGTTGTTCGGGTCCAACTCGAGCGACTTCTCCAGAGCGGTGATCGCGCTTTCGTCATCAACCTTGCGAGTGTAGGCGAAGGCCAGTGCCTGGTAGCTGGCCGACGATTGCGGGTTGAACTCGATGTTGAGGTTCGCGAACGCGATGGCGTCATCGGGGCGCGAGTTCGCGACGCGTTGCGACAAGTTCAGCAAGGTCTGCTCGCCGAAATCGTAGGCCTGCTTGCCGTAGTAGCGCGTCCGTAAGTCGCGATATTGTGCGATCGCGGCAGGAGTGCCCTGCTTTACGGTCGTCTCCCACAACACGTCGCCCAAAGGACGAGGCACCGCGACGCCGCGATGGCAGGTGACGCAATCCACCTTCACAGCCGTTCCCGCAGCCTTCGCCGTCGCCGCTTCGACCTTCGCGTTCAGCTCGCGCGTCATCGCGATCATCTGCTTCGCGATCTCGATGTGACGCGGACCTTCGGCCGGTGCGGGCTGCTGATGGCAGAACTCGCACTGCACGCCCAGTGCCTCGGCGATCGCGTTCATGTTCGGCAACGGTTCGCGGCGGGGCTGTTGCTGCTGTGCGGCCAGAAAGGTGGCACCGGCTGCGCACAGGACGAGGACGGACAGAAGCGGCTTGAGAGTCATCTGCCCTATCGTATCGCGTGTTTGGCGGCCTTGCTCGCCTGTTCAGGACGATATACTGGGCCCCTGGAGGCCGCCAAATGAACCGTTGGTCGCTTGTGGTATTCCTCGCCGCGTTGCCCGTATTTGCGCAGGACAGAATCACAGACTGGTCAAAGATCCATGATGAAGCGATGCGCCATTTCCAGGCCCTCGTCCAACTCGATACCACCGATCCTCCGGGCAATGAAACCCGGGCTGTTGAGTACCTGAAGACTGTCCTCGACGCCGAAGGCATCCCGGCGACCATCGTCGCCAAGGAGCCCGCCCGGGCCAACCTGATCGCGCGGCTCAAAGGCAGCGGCGCGAAGCGCCCCTTGCTGCTGATGGCGCACACCGATACCGTGCAGGTGGATCTCGCCAAGTGGACCTACCCACCCTTCAGCGCCACGCGCGCGGGCGGCTATGTCTACGGACGCGGCACCGGGGACGACAAGTCTGACCTGATGGCCAGTCTGATGACGATGCTGTTGCTCAAGCGCTTGAACGTTCCTCTCGATCGGGATGTCATCTTTCTCGCTGAAGCGGGGGAAGAGGCCGCCACCGGGTCGGGAATCGAATACGTGGTCGGAGAACATTGGGCCGATATCGATGCGGAATACTGCATCGCGGAAGGTGGCGGCGTCCGTCGCCGGAACGGACAAGCGCAGTTCGCGCTGGTGGAAACAACGGAGAAGCAGCCTAAACCCGCGCGCTTGATCGCGACGGGACCCGCAGGCCACGGCTCCCGTCCGATGCGCTCCAATGCGATCCTGCGCCTTTCGCGCGCAGTGGAGAAGGTCGCGATGTGGGACCCGCCGATGCGTCTCAACGACACTACTCGGACCTACTTTGAGAAACTGTCGACTCTCTCTCCGCCAGCTGATGCGGCCCGCTATCGCGATCTGTTAAATCCTCAGAAATCCCTACAGGTGCGTGAGTATCTGGCGGAAAATGACCCGAACAAATACTCGATGCTGCACACGTCCATCTCCCCGAATATGATCCAGGCCGGCTATCAGATCAACGTGATCCCTTCGGAAGCGGAAGCCACCCTCGATATTCGGGCGCTGCCGGATGAAGACATCACGGCTTTCTATGCCTTGATGGCGAAGGTCATCGATGATCCCTCGATCAAGATCGTTCCGGAAAGCCGCAACCAGCGCCCCTCCGCACCTCCGTCACGTTTGGACAACGACGCGTATCGAGCCGTTGAGGGAGCCTATAAGAAGATCTACAACGTCACCACCGTGCCCCAGATGAGCACTGGCGCCACCGACATGGCGTTCCTGCGAGCCAAGGGCATGCAGTGCTACGGAGTCGGGCCTATGTTGGATGAAGAAGATGCCGCGAAAGGCTTCGGTGCCCACAGCGACCAGGAACGGATCCTGGAAGAAGCCGTCTACAAACACGTCGAATTCTTCTGGGAAGCGACGACCAGTCTCGCCGCGAAGCACTAGTCGCTGGCTGCGTTGGCCGCGATGCACGCAGCGACTGCGCTGGCCGCGCCTTCCAGCAGTGCTGACGCGGCTCGAATATCGGCGGCGATCAGCCCGGTGACTAGAGGCTCGGCTTCCACGCACAAGGTCAGTGCCTGGGCGATCGCATGCGCCGCTCGAGCCGGGACCGCGTGCAGTCCAGTGCTGTCGCGATGCTGGATGTAGGCCTGCACCGCCGCGATATCGGCATCAGCGGTTGTGCGCAGATCCTCAATGAGAGCCAGGGCTGGTGGCAGTAGATCGGGCCGCACGCCTCTGATCCTCAGGACCTTGATCAGTAGGCTCAAGCCCAAGGCCGCAGTTGTGGTCGCCGTGGCCACGCCCGCTGGCATCGGCTGGGGAGCGGCCACCGATTCCTGGAATTCACCCAGCGGCCTCGGCCAAATCGATGCGTCCATGCCCTAAAATGTACCAGAGGCTGACTACTTGAGACTGATCTTACTGTTGACCCTGAGCGCTCTGTTGGCGTTGGGCCAGGCCCCGGCAGGACCGGCCAAGCCTCCCGCCCCCGCGAAGCCGAAGCCTGCGCCGGAAGCTCCCTGGACCAAGAAGAACGCCCTCGGCGAACCCGACTTGAGCGGCGTGTGGCAGCAGCAGTTCCGCGACAAGCAGGGCCGTCCTGTTGTCGGCCTGGATCTGGCCGACTTCACCGACATTCCGTACACGCCCACCTCCAAGGCCAAGTACGACTTCAATAAGACCCCCAGAGGCCAGGCGACCGATCCTGAGGGCTACTGCATGCCGGCCGGTGTCCCGCGCACCACAGGTCTGCCCTACCCGTTGCGGATTCTCCAGACCCCGGGCTTGATTGCGATCCTGCTCGAAGGCAACGTCCACTCTTACCGCATGATCTTGATGAACCAGGAGCACCCCAAGGACGTCCAGCCGTCGTGGATGGGACACTCGATCGGGAAGTGGGAAGGCGACACGCTGGTGATTGATACGGTCGGCTTCAACGAGGGCACTTGGCTGGATCCTGGCGGGCACATCCATAGCGACAAGATGCACACCATCGAGCGTTTCACCCGGCTGACCGAGAATCAGCTGAAGTACGAGTTCGTCATCGACGATCCCGTGATGTACACGAAGCCGTGGGGCTGGGATTACGTCCTGGTGGGACACCACGACTGGGAGATCATCGAGTACGTGTGCAACGAAAACAACAAGGATATTGAGCACCTGGTGAACGGCACTAAGTAGCGGTTTTGCGCTATGATGACCGACGGAAGTCCAAGAGGAAAAATATGAGAATTCAAGCGTTTCTGTTCGCCTCGGCGGCCGCCTTTGTGCTGGCCCAAGGCCAACCTCCGGCCCCGTCGCGCACGGCCCCGGTGACCGATGTTCCGTTCAGCCGCATTCTGCAGTCGGACAAGGAACCTCAGAACTGGCTCAGCTTCAACGGAAATCTGGCGGCTACGCACCACAGCGGGTTGAAACAGATCACCCCGGAAAATGCAAAGAATCTGGAACTCAAGTGGGTGGCGCAGTTCCGCTCGCTCGACAAACACGAAGCCACGCCGTTGGTGGTCGATGGTGTGATGTACGCCATCCAGAGCCCCAATGACGTGATCGCGATCAACGCGGAAACCGGCAAGACGCTGTGGACCTACGCGCACAAGCCGGCCGCTGGCACCAAGAACCCCTGCTGCGGCAACCTGACGCGCGGCGTCGCCATCGGCGGCGACAAGATTTTCCTCGCTACGCTGGACGCCGAACTCATCGCCATCAACGCCAAGACGGGCAAGGAAGTTTGGAAGACCACGGTCGGTGATTATAAGGTGCAGGAATCGCAGACTGCGGCTCCGCTGGTAGTGAAGGACAAGATCATCACCGGCATCGCCGGCGGCGAACACGGCGTTCGTGGCTTCGTCGCGGCCTATGACATGAACACCGGCAAACAGGTGTGGAAGTTCTGGACCGTGCCCGCCCCCAACGAACCGGGTGGCAACACCTGGTCGGGCGATTCGTACCTGCACGGCGGCGCGCCGATCTGGGTGACCGGTTCCTACGATCCGGACACCAACCTCACCTACTGGGGCACCGGTAACGCGGGTCCGGATTGGGACGGCGACGCTCGCTTAGGCGACAACCTCTATAGCAGCAGCGTGATCGCGCTCAACGCCGACACCGGTAAGCTGAGCTGGCACTATCAGTTCTCTCCGCACAACGAATTCGACTGGGACGCCACGCAGGTCCCCGTGCTGGCCGACTTCAACTTCCAGGGTCGTCCGCGCAAGACCATGCTGTGGGCGAACCGCAACGGCGTGTTCTACGTCCTGGATCGCACCAACGGCCAGTTCCTGCTGGGCAAGAGCTTCGTGAAGACCAACTGGTACACGGGCTTCGATGAAAAGGGCCGCCCGCTGCGCGCGCCCGGCATCGAGCCGACCAAGGCCGGCACGCTGGTCTACCCCGGCAATCAGGGTGGCACCAACTGGTACAACCCGTCCTACAGCCCCGTGACCGGACTGTTCTACGTTCCGACGTGGGAAAACAGCTCCAGCACCTATGTGAAGGGAGAGGAGCCGCCTGAGTTCCACGACGGCGCCAGCTTCACGGGCCTGTTCCCGAAGAGCGGCAACAACAACGAAGACGTGTTCAGCGCGATCGCGGCGATCGACCCGAAGACCGGCGAGCGCAAGTGGACGTTCCGCATGTCTGCTCCGTCCACCGAAGGCGGCGTGCTGACCACGGCCAGCAATCTGGTGATGGGCGGCGGCCGTGACGGTCAGTTCGTCGTGCTGGATGCGCGGGACGGCAAGAAGGTGTGGGAGACCAACCTGGGTCCCTCGGTGTCGGCTGGCCCGATGACCTACATGGTCAACGGCAAGCAGTACATCAGCGTCCAGGCGGGTCCGGCACTGTTCACCTTTGCGGTGCGGCAGTAACGGAGGCGGGCTCAGTCCCGCTCATCCTGAATCGTTTTGCGGCGGGGCACGAAGGTGCTCCGCCGTTTTCTTTTCCACCACAGCAGGACTCCGCTAAGCGCCACCACTGGCAACGAAGCACTGGCGATGCCGGCCGCCAACTGGCTCGGACGGCTGAAGATTCTGCCCGTATGAATCTGCCAGTTCCAAACCCAGGCGTACCGCGCGGCCGGATTCATTTCGCGCGAGTTCGTCACTGCTTGAATCCCGCCCGTGTACGGATTCACGTAAACGATGCTGCGTCCGTCACTGCTGTGATCTTCCGGCCAGCGCATGTAGACGTCCAGCGGGAAGTCTGCCTCTCTTCCCATGAGCCCAAGCGAAACGGGCTGTGCTCCAGGAAGTGCTCTTGTGGCGGTATCCACCAACTCGTCCGGCGATAGTTTGCGCACTCCCGGCTGTGGTGGCACCCGGAACCCCGGCTTAGTCCACGGATCGGTCCACACCATCCCCAACGGGATAGGGCGAAGTGCCGTAATGGCGAAGGGCAGCACGAATAGCGCTGCAAAGACGCCGATGTTGGAGTGGGCGGTGACGCGCTGGCCTTGCAACCACAGGCGCATGCCGCTTGCCGCCAGCACGATCAGTCCCAGTGCGCCCAGAAATGTCAGGGCACTGCCGAAACCGCCCAGTGCCAGGCGCGTATGGATTCGGTGGACCACGCTCATGAACTGATTTGCGTGTGCAGAGTCACCCAATACTTTCCCCGTGTATGGATCGATGAACACGGCGAGGTAGTTTCTTGTGTCCCCCTCAACAAGACTCACGATCAGAGACAGGTCGGCCCTCTCTGGGAGGATTAAGGCGGACGCGCGGTACCCCGGGTAGGCGGCCACGGCTTTGGGCGTCAGTTGCTCCAGTCGAAGGTGTTCGCCGTGGGGTTGCACGAAGGCCAGATGGGGATTCAACCCGCGATCAATCTCCTCTTCAAAGGCGAGGAGCGCCCCCGTTGTACCCAGAACAACGAGAAAGAAACCGGCAGTCAGGCCGGTGTATAAGTGCAACACCGCCACGCGCCACGTCGAGCGATTCATTCGAGCCTCCTCGTCGTCGCGACGCGGCGCAGACTCTAGATGCTACGAGAATACCGCGCTCTAGGTTCCACCGTCCTGGCCGATACGGTCTGTAGCAACAAAGTTGCGAAAAACTGTGAAGAAGGAATTGGGACTAGAACGAGGATGTTTGGCGGTGGAACGCGCAAGTGCTCCGCCGTATCCTTTTTC
>CANIIC010000178.1 GCA_947467395.1 Bryobacterales bacterium | reverse complement strand
CACGTGGCCAAGCTGAACTACATCGATCACGCATGTTTAGACGCCATCGCCGCGTGGGAGAAGCAGCGCCAAGGGAAGGGGTCCGAAACCGTGGTTGAGTGGCAGGAGTTAATGAGCAACTATCAACGCGGCAACCCGCTGTCGGCCAACGTTCCGGAACGCCCGGCCGTCAACACTGGGCACTGACCAGATGATTCAATAGTAGGTACACCATGCCTAATGCCTACGTATGTCAGGGCGTTCGTACGCCCATCGGACGTTTTGCGGGCGCGCTCAGCGGAGTGCGCGCCGATGATCTGGCGGCTCACCCGCTGATCCAGCTCAAGAAGCAGTTTCCTAAAGCCGATTGGGCCGCCATCGATGAAGTCTACTACGGTTGCGTGACGCAGGCTGGCGAGGACAATCGTAACGTGGCGCGCATGGCGCTGTTGCTCGCGGACCTTCCCATGACGGTGCCGGGCGTGACGGTGAATCGCCTGTGTGCTTCGGGCATGGAAGCTGTGGCAGCTGCGGCGCGCGGGATCATGACCGGCGATATGCAACTCGCCATCGCCGGCGGCGTCGAGAGCATGAGCCGCGCTCCGTGGGTGATGCCCAAGCCGACGGCTGCCTTCGGACGCGAGCCGCAGGTGTTCGATACGACGCTCGGCTGGCGCTTCGTGAATCCGTTGATGGAACAGAAGTACGGCATCGCATCGATGGCGGAGACAGCGGAGAACGTCGCCGAGAAATACTCGATCAGCCGAGAAGATCAAGACAAGTTCGCCCTCGCCTCGCAGCGTAAGACAGCGCAGGCGAAAGCCACTGGGGTGTTCGCGGAAGAGGTTGAGCCCGTGCATATTCCGGGCAAGAAGGGGCAGGTGACGGTCGTCGCCGAGGACGAGCATCCGCGCGCCGACACCACGCTCGAAGCCTTGGCGAAACTGCCCGCGCCGTTCCGCAAGGGTGGTAGTGTCACGGCGGGCAACGCGTCGGGGATCAACGATGGCGCGGTCGCCCTGTTCATTGCGTCCGAAGAGGCGGCTAAGAAGTTCGGGCTGACTCCGGTGGCTCGTGTAGTCGCCGCTGCGGCGGCGGGCGTCGATCCCAACTACATGGGCGTCGGTCCGATCCCGGCGATCGAGAAGCTGTTGGGCTTGACCAAGCTCACAATGAACGACGTTGACATCCTGGAACTGAACGAAGCGTTCGCCGCGCAGTCCTTGGCTTGCACGCGCGCCTTCGGGTTGCCGGACGATAGCGAGAAGGTGAATCCCAACGGCGGCGCGATCGCGCTGGGTCATCCGTTGGGGATGAGCGGTGCTCGGCTGGTGCTGACCGCATCTCTGCAACTCCGCCGCATGGGTCAGAAGCGCGCGGTGTGCAGTATGTGTGTCGGCGTCGGCCAAGGCTTGGCCATCATGATCGAACGTGTCTAGTAACGTTCCCCGTCATGTTCCGTAATAGTCTTAGCCACTATGCGAATGTTCATGAAAGTAACCATCCCGGTGGAAGCCGGCAACGCGGCAGCGAAAAAGCGAACACTGGGCCCGACGATCGGCAAGATCCTTGGCGAAATGAAGCCCGAAGCCGTATATTTTGGCGCGGAAAACGGCCAACGCACCGGCTACATTTTCTTTGACATGAAGAACCCCTCGGACATTCCAGCGGTAGCCGAGCCCTGGTTCCTGGCCTTAAACGCGGATGTGGCATTCCAGCCGGCGATGAAGCCGGAAGACTTGGCTGCGGCCGCACCCGCGATCAAGAAAGCCGCGAAGACCTACGCGAGATAAACTCTATTCGGGACCGAAGGCAAGCAGTACGTTGCCGAAGTCCCCGGCGCCGACGCCATAGCCGGAGCCAACGTACATCATCCCACCAGCAAAGATCGGGCCGACGGAAGAAATCGCTCCTCCGTTGGCCCCTTCCACTTTATTGACGGTCTCGTAATCGCGCGAGGTCGCAAACTCCCACAGCGTTTTGCCGTTGGTGGTGTCGAGAGCGTGCAGGATGCCGTTCGAACCCGCGACGAACACCACGCCGGGAATCATCGTCGCTGCGGCGTTGTTGTTGATGCGCTGACCGTCGGCGTTCACCGGGCTGTACCAAGCCTGGGTGCCGTTGGCGAGCTTCAGCGCGACCATGCCGCCGCTGCCAAGGCCGTAATAGACGTTCTCCAGATCCGCAGTGCCGCCCCACACGATGCCGCCGCGACCACCGTTGGTGTTCGCGTTCACGCGCCAGATGAGGCGTCCGCGATTGTCGGGATCGAGCGCGAAGACGTCGCCTTCCTTGGTGCCGTTGATCAGCATGCGGCGTCCATCAGGTAGCGTGCGCAGGATGGGCGAGTTGCCGATATCGGAATCGGGCCCCATCTTCTCCGGGCACGCGAGGCTCTTGGCTTGGCCGAAACAGCCGCCCATGAACGAATCATTCGGCGTGGCCTGATACGACCACAGCACCTTGCCCGTATCGAGATCGACGGCCATGATGCCGTCCGCTTGCGGCTGCGGCGGTTCGGTTTCGCTGTCGCCGGTGCCGAAGTACAGCGCGTTGCGCACGGGATCGACGGTGGGGGAGTTCCACACGGCCCCACCGGCGGGTCCGTAGAGCTGCACGCCATTAGGGTTCTTCTTGGTCGGCTTCGGCTCGTCCATCACGTAGGTCTTCCAAACCTGTTCGCCGGTGTTGGCATCCAGCGCGACTACGCTGCCGCGCGCCGTGCAACATTCATAGTCGGGGTTGCCGCTCTGCCATTCTTCCGAGGACGAAACCGGCACATAGAGGCGGCCGTTATAGAGCTTCGGCGCGGCAGTGATGCGCGCGAGGAAGTGCTCTTCGACTTTGCGCTTCCACAATAGCTTGCCGTTCTGAGCATCGATGGCGTAGGCGTTGCCTTTGGCGTCGCCAAAGTAGACGGCGTAACGTGTGGTGCCTTGTCCAGTGACCGGTCCGACGCTCAATGCGCCGCGCGTTGTGTTCCCAACCTCAAAGCCCCAGTAGTAGCAGCCGGTCTTGGCGTCGAGCGAGTAGATCCAGCCCACGTCGCTACCGGTGAAGATGCGACCCGCGACGACAGCCGGCGTGTTGTAGGCGCTGATGCCGAGCGGGAAGCCCCATGCCCACTTGAGCTTCAGCTTGGTCACATCGGTCTTGGTGATGCCCGCGTCTTCGCTTCGCTGGTAACGCGTGTTGGCGATATCGGCTCCCCAGCCGTTCCACGCGGGACCTTGCGAGGGGTCCTTCATGGAAGGGTTGGCGGGGCAGGCATTGGGGAAGTTCTTCGGGTTCGCAGCGTCGACACTGCCGATCTGGCGATAGCCACCCATGAATTCGGACATGCGGAGCTTCTGCGGATCGGTGAGGCCGGCGTCATGTTCGGGGCGCGAGGGCTTGGAGACGACGGCGTAGATCTGCTCCGGCGTCAGCTCGCGAATGCGGCGCGCAGTGGGCGCTTTGGTAGCGCGCTCCGAATGACAGCTCATGCACTTGGTCTGGAAGTAGGTGAGTCCGTCCTCCATGCCTTGCGCCTTTGGGGCGCCTTTGCCCGCGGCCGGAGCCTGCGCGTCGGCGGTAGGGTTCCAGACAAGGAGACCGGCGACGAGAGCGGCGAGTGCGAGCGAGGCAGTGTGGACGGAGGGCTTCATATCGTGAACACGATATCACACGCCGTGCAAACAAAACGGCCCTCCGCTCGGTTGAGCAGAGGGCCGTTGAGGTGTTGCCAGGTTAGAACGTGATGCGAGCCACGAGCGTACCGGTGCGCGGGGTTGAGCCTGCACCGTTCAGCGTGTTCACGACACCATAACCACCGGTCGGGATGACCATGCCACGTTGCGTGGTGGTGGTCATCGGAGCCAGCGGGTTGGCGGTGGCGGGCGCGGAATAGAAGTGGCGGTTGAAGATGTTCGTGAATTCAGCACGAACATTCATGTTGATCTTCCCTTCCTTCATCCGGAAATTCCGGCCGAAGTTGAAGTTCTCGTTCGGCTGACGACGCCACCGGAAGCCTTCCAGCACGGGAGCAGTCGCGCCCCACTGGCCGGCGGCCGGGTTGGTCCAAGCGCAATTGACCGAGGCGCAGGTGGTTCCGTCGGCGGCATAACCACCGGCGAGAAGATTGGCCTGCTTCGGATCGGAGACGCGCGGATCGAAGGCTCCGTTCGGGTCGAACCCGGTACGGAAGAACGACGAGCCAGGAACGAGGTTCCACGGGTTGAACGAGGCCTGACCACCGTCCACGGTGAACGGAGGCGGCAGCGGCACACCGAGGCGCATCTGCGTGGTCAGCTGGTTGTTCGAGTTCGGAACCACCAGAAGGTCGCCGCTCTGATACTGCAGCACGGCGCTGACCTGCCAATCCTTGACCAGCTGGTTGGCGAAGCTCATCCAGCCGTCCTTCTTACCGAGGCCGGGCGTGGTATAGGTGCCCGAGATCACGGTCTTCAACGGCGGGTTGAGCTGGTTGATCTGCTTGTTGATGCCACGATTGAACGGATCCATCACCAGCGGACGGCCGCGCAGGAAGAAGTCCGTATCGGAGCTGACGCCCAGAGCGCTGCCATGCGAGTAGGTGAAGTTCGCGGTCAAGTCCAGGTTGTGCGAGTAGCGCTTGGTGGCCTGGATCTGGAGCGAGTCATACCAGGTGTTGCCGCGATTCGGGCCCAGGTACGACAGGATCGTGGTGTAGTGCGGAACCGGGCGGATGGCCTGCGCCACCTGCTGGTTCGACGGGAAGCCGGCGTAGGGAGCGAAGAAGCCGCGCTGCGCGGCCGCCGAGCTGCCGATCACCTGATTGAGCAACGTGCGGTCGGCTTCACGGGTGATGTCCAGACCGTAGCGGGCGAGCTGGCCGCCGCCGAGGCTGTTCATACCCATGGTGTCGAGCTGCGGCGAGTAGAACCACGCACCGCGGTTGCCGACGTAGTTGGCTTCGATCACCAGGTTGCGGGCGACTTCATGTTGGAGGCCGATGCTCCACTGCATGATGCGCGCCGGGCGCGAACCGGGGTGATAGATGCGGATGTTCGAGGCCGGAGGCAGCAGACCAGCGCTACGCGCCGGCAGACGGCCCGGATCGTACACCGGCCAGATCACTTCGGTGTTTCCGTAGGGGTTGCCCTTATAGAAGGTGTTGCCACCCTGCAGACCCTGCGGCATGGCGCTGAGGCCGAAACCGGCGGGGTTGATGAAGTAGTTGTCGCCGACGCTGAAGTTGTTGCCAGCAGGCGTCTGCACAACGTTATAGTTCACGCCGAAGCCGGCGCGGAACACGGTCTTGGCCAGCACCTGATAAGAAACGTTGAGGCGCGGACCGAAGGCGTACGGATAGTTCGAAGAGAACTTACAGTTGCAAGTGGCTTCGTAGATCTGGGCGCCGTTCAGGCCGGTGGTCGGGTTCTTGGTGCTGAAGCTGGCCGAAGCCAGACGGCCGTGCTGTTCAGAGAGCGGCGTCTGGAAGTCGTAGCGCAGGCCGTATTCAAACGTCAGCTTGCGGGTTACCTTCCAGTTGTCCTGCGCGAAGAACGCGAAGGCGTGGCCGCCGAGCTTGGTGAAGGTCGGCTGGGCGAGTTCCAGGATGTTCGGCGTACCCAGCAGGAAGCTGGCGTAGTTGAAGCCGGTCGGATTGGTGAGGTTCAGCGCCTGACCATCGGTCCAGGGGTTGCCGGACTGCTGCGGCGCGAACGTCATGTTGCCGTTGGCGCGCCAGCGGTTCGTCGTGGGGTAACCCTGGATGGTCATGTCGCCACCGAACTTGAAGGTGTGGTTGTTCTTCACCCAAGTCAGGTTGAGGTTGGCGGTGGGCTTCTGTTCGTAGGCGGTGGCGTCGAAACCAATGCCGATGCCAGGGCTGAAGCCGCCGCTGGTGGCGTTGCTGAGCGTGTTGAGGGTGGGGAACACGTCCGGGAAGAAGAATGCATTCGGAGCGCCAGCCGCGGGCAGACCGAGTTTGGACTGGTCATAACGCGGGGCGATGTTCGGTTCCTTCTGGTACAAGTAGCCGATGCCGATGTGCAGCAGCACGGTCGGCGTGATGGTCTTGTCGACGTTGATGCGGATGGTGTGGTTGCGATACGGAGTAGACGCCACCGCGGTCCACGGATACTGTTCCTGCGCGAAACCGTTGGCGTTGTTCTGGTTGGTTCCCGTGGTGGAGTAGTAGCCGCTCACGCGCAGCGTGGAGCCGAAGTTATGGTCCACCTTGAACGACGGGATCGTCATCCGGCGGTAGTTTTCATACGGCGGGATGGCGTAGTTGTTGACGAGGTTGGCATTGGTCGGCAACGGCATAAGGGCCTGGATGTTGGCCGAGACTTTGTCGAAGCTGGCGAGCGGGACGCGCTGGCCGGCGTAGAGGCTACGGGTGGGGAAGCCGTTCACGATGCGGTAAGTGGAGGGATCGTAGATGCCGCCATTGATGATCGGATTGCCGGCCGGATCAGTCGCGGCCTGTCCACCGATGGTGATCGGCGTACGCGAGTCGCAGTTGAGAGTGGCGGTGTTGAAGATGTTGCAGCCGGCAGCCGTGAAGTCACCCTGCCGGTACGCCGTGGTGGGCACAGTGGCCAAGCCGGTGCCGATGCGTTGCGTTTCGCGGAACTGTTCAAAGTTCACAAAGAAGAACGACTTGTTGTGGCCGTCGTAGATCTTAGGGAGCACGATCGCGCCGCCGAAGGTGAAGCCGTAGTCGCTACGACGTTGACGGTTGCGGATATGTTGCCCGGACAGATAGTTGTAGCGGAAGTTGTTTGACGCGCTGCTCTGATCGATCCAGTCCGTATCCGGCGTGCCGGCATGGAAGGCTTCATTCACCATGTAGTCGTAGGCAGTGCCATGGTAGGCGTTGGTGCCGGACTTCATGGTGTAGTTGATCGCGGCGCCACCGGCTTTGCCGAATTCAGCGGCGAAGTTGGAGGTCTGTACGTTCATCGCTTCGATGGCGTCGACACTAGGCTGTCCACGGTTCGTTGTGACGCCGCGCCACAAGGTGGGCGTCGCGTCCTGACCTTCGATGGTCCAGGTCTGGCTGTTGGCAGGCAGGCCGTTGATGACCATGGTCTGGAAACCCGAAGTGGTGTAGTTCACGCCGGGCAACACCTGCGTCATCTGTAGCGGGTTGCGGATAGCACCGAGGCCGGTTGCGCCACCGAGCTGGAGAACCGGAAGTTGGTTTACCAGGGTCGAGGTCACGCGGTAGCTGATATCGCCACCTTCGGTCTTCAGTAGTGGAGCCGTGTCGGTGACGGTAATGACGTCAGAGACGGCGCCGAGTTCGAGGCTGATGTCGCGACGGGTGGCGGCGCTTTCGACGACCGGGATGTTGGTTTGGACGTATTTCTTGAAGCCGGTCACCGACACGCTCAATTCATACGTGCCGCTGGGAACGTTCGCGGAGAAGTTGCCCGTTTCCGAAGCGCCGATCGTGGTTACCGTGCCCGTGTTGGTGTTGCGGACTTCGATCGGTGCGCTGGGCACGACGGCCCCGGTTTGGTCGCGAACGGTTCCGGTGATGGAACCCAAGTTGGCTTGTGCAAGGAGATTGGCACAGGCTAGTGAAAATACAGCGAGAAGGGCCTTTGTTTGGGAAAGGCGTGGTATCTGCATGGATTTTAACCCTTTTGGTCTTGCTCACCGACCTGGAGGGTGTTTCATGCGATCCACCCTCCAGCCAATGTCGCTGACATCATACTCCAAACTTGGAGGGTGGTCGAGGGGGTGGAGACGGGCGAGGACCAGGGAAACGGTCCCCTGCTCAGTGGAGCACGGGGCCGTTCGGGAGCTGCGCTTTTAGGGAGCTGCGCTTTTAGAACGTCAGACGAGCCACAATCGTACCTGTGCGAGGCTGTGAGCCAGCCCCGTTGATGGTACTGACTACGCCGTAACCGGCAGTTGGGATGAT
>CANIIC010000177.1 GCA_947467395.1 Bryobacterales bacterium | reverse complement strand
CGAGCTTCGATGCCAATGGGGTTCTCAAGAACTACCAGACCTTCGCCGAGAAGGATCTGCATTTTTACTTGGAGCGGACGATGCGGGAAGCTGGCGTCGGGCCGCCCGCTGATCCGGTCGTCATCGAATACGAAGCAAGCCATTGGGGCACGACGAAGACGCGTTCGGTACGGCTGGATTTCGGAGAAGACTCGCTTCGATACGAAGAACTAGAGCAGGCAAGCAGCACGCAAGTTCCGTTTACTGAGCTTCGTTCTTTCTCGATCGATACGCCCGCCATCTCCGAAACCTGGAGCGGAGACAATGTGCGTTTTTCGCTTCGCTTTCAGGGACCGACAAAGATGCCGGGACGCTTGAAGGTTACCGCTCATCCCACTTACGTGTGGGACGTCGTGTCCTTGCTGCAGCGCAAGCGCCCCGACCTTGTACCGAAACCTCCTGAACGGCGCTAGCGGCGCGGTGCGGGAGGAGCCTGAACCCAGGGACCCACTTCGACTTTGCCCTGCGTATTCGCGAGGTTGCCGAGTTCGGCCTGCACGCCGCGTGAAATAGCTGCGGTTTCGCTGCCGTTCTGGAAGCAGGTGAAGTCCGGGCGATCGCGCCAGTTGAACGGGCCGCACAACTTCTTGCCCGCACCGATGGCGGCATCGTGCACTACGTTGATCAAGCGTTCGTAGTCAGGCGAGCCCTGCGCGTAACCGGAGAAGTTGCCGAGGTCTCCGCTGGCTGCGAACAGCGCAGTGATGCCAGGAACCTTGGCAATCTCCGCGGCGTTCTTCACGCCTTCCAGCGTCTCGATCATCACGATGAGGACCAAATTGTCGTTATAGGTGGCGCGGTAGCCGCCGGGCACGCCGCCATACATGGCTCCATCGAAGGCTTGACCACCGCCGTTGCTGCGGCGGCCGAGCGGCGGGAAGTAGGCCCAGTTGCGTGCTTCGATCGCTTCTTCCACGGTATCGACGGTGGGCACCACGATCACCATCGCACCGGCGTCGGCGGCACGTTGAATCTCGCGCTCATCGGTATACGCTACGCGCACGCCGGGGACGGCCTTGGCGTAAGGGCAGGTGCGCCACATCTTCGCGACCTGGTTCCAATCCTTCTGATCATGCTGCATCTCCATCCAGATGAAGTCGTAGCCGGCGTTGGCGAAGGCGCAGTAGGTGGCCGGATCGGAGCCGCTGAAGAACGTGCCGCCTGTGACCTTCTCGCCAGCCATCAGCTTGAGCTTGGCGGGATTCCAGATCTTCGCGTTGGGAGGAGGCGTGGCTTGCGGGCCGTACTTCCAGTTGCCCGGCTCCACCTTGCCCGTATTCACGCCGCCGGGGAGCGGCGTGTTGATCGCGTCACTGTTCTTACCGGCAGGCGCGGCAAGCGGGAACTGCTGTTTGCCGGCGGCCGGGTTGTTGGCATAGGGATCGGCGGTGGGCGCGGGTTGCTGCGCCATCAACGTAAACAATCCGGCGGCCAAGCTGACCGCAAATAGGAGACGCTTCTTCATGGTGATCCTCTTCAACGATCGTTACTTCTTCGGCGCGAGGCCTTCGGTGAGTTCAATGTAGGTGCCCCAGGGATCGGTCAGGAACGCGATCTTGAGGTCGGCGCCTTGCACCTTCTGCACTTGCGAATCCATCTTGACGCCCTTGGCTTCCAGCGTCTTGATGAAGGCTTCCAGGTTCTTCACTTCGAAGCCGATGTGGTCCAGCGCGCGGCCCTTGGTGCCGACTAGCGTGGGAGCGCCCTTCGAGAACGATAAGCTGGTGCGCGGCAAGCGGCCTTCTTCCAGCGGTACCTTGCGGGGCAGGCAGGCAACGCAATCGCGCTGACCGGCGGTCGCACTGAACATCTTGTCGTACCAAGCCTGCATGCCCGGAATGTCGGGGCTGTCCCAGTGAATGTGATTCATCACGATGGGTTCGGCCTGCTCCGGGATGCCGTAGACTTCGAGGCGCATTTCTTCCGGTCCGATGACGAACACTTCGTTCGGATTCGCGGTCGGCTCAATCTTGAGGTTCAAGCTCTTCCATTTTTCGATAGAGCCCGGCATATCCTTCACCGTGAAACCGAAATGATTCACCACCGATCCCTTGGAACCGGGAGGATTGTCGGCTTTGGTGAACAGCACGTAAACACCCGGGTATTCGATCATCTCGATGGGGCCGTTCTTGACGACTTTCCCGCCGAACGCATCGAGGAAGAATTTCTTCTGCGCTTCGATGTCGCGCGTCAAGACGTGCATGTGACCCATGCCGACGCCTTGCGGGTTGGCGGAGTACAGTTCGGCCAGAATGGGGGCTGCGCCCAGGGCAGCGAGGCTGACGAGGCTAAGGACGGATTTCCAGTTCATCGGATTCACTCTATCACTCCCGTTAGCGCTTCACATCCTTGGGGGCCGGGTTCTGATGGCCGAGAATGGGGTGCGGCGTATAGTGGGCTTCGAGGGCCTTCACTTCGTCCGCGGTAAGCGTGAGGTCGACGGCACCGATCAAGTCCTGCAATTGCGCGGTCTTGGTGGTGCCGATGATGGGCGAGGTGATGCCCGGGGCCTGCAGCACCCAGGCGAGCGCGACCTGCGCGGGCGAGACTCCGCGGTTCTTGGCGATCTCAGAGACGGCGTCGGCGACCTTGAAATCAGCGTCCTTGAAGTACATCTTCTTCGCGAAGTCGTCGGTCTTGGCGCGATCGGTGGAGCCGCCGTCCTTCGTACGCGAGCCAGTGAGGAAGCCGCGAGCGAGCGGACTCCACGGAATGATGCCGACCTTCTGATCGATACACAGGGGGATCATCTCGCGTTCTTCTTCGCGATAGACCAGGTTGTAGTGATTCTGCATCGTCGCGAAGCGGTGCCATCCATGTTCTTTGGCAAGGTACAGCGCCTTCGAGAACTGCCATGCCGCCATGCTGCTGGCGCCGAGGTAGCGCACTTTGCCGTCACGCACCAGAGAATCCAGGGCGTCGAGCGTTTCTTCGATTTCCGGGAGCGGATCCCAGCGATGGATCTGGTAGAGATCGATGTAATCCATACCCAGGCGCTTCAGGGATTTTTCGCAGCCTTCGATGATGTGCTTGCGGCTCAGTCCGCGATTGTTGGGGCCGGCGCCCATGACGCCGAAGACTTTCGTTGCGACAACGACGTCATCTCGCGACGCCATCTCACGCAGGTGATGGCCGGTGATTTCTTCGCTGAGGCCGCAGGAGTAGACGTCGGCGGTGTCGAAGAAGTTGATGCCCGAATCGAGGGCGATCTTGAAGTGTTCGCGCGCATCTTCCTTGTTCACATGCCAGCCGGTGGTTCCGGTGTTCCAGGCGGGCATCGGGCCTCCGCCGTACGTCATCGTCCCCAAACACAGCCTTGAAACCGTAATTCCCGTCCTGCCGAGCGTCGTGTATTTCATCGATTTCAGTGTACGCTGAGTCCATGCATCGCTTCCTGTGCGTGACCCTCGCCGCCCTGCTCTGCTTCAGTTGTAGTTCGCCCAAGCCGGAAGCCCCGGCGTCGTCGCTGAGCGACTACATCTATGGGAGTTTGGCGCTCTCGCCGGTTTCGGCCACCGGCAGTGGGTATCACGAGCACAAGGGCGTGAGGCTGGATGAGCAGTTGGACGACTTCAGCGCAAAGGGCATTGAGGCGTCGCGCAAGTTCGTCGAGGAATGGGAAGCCCGGCTGGCGCAGACTCCGGCGGGGGCAGACAAAGAGACGCTGGCCGATCTGGAACTGGTTCGCAATCAGCTGGCGCTGGCGCGGCTGGATCTGGATTCGGTCCAGAGTTACAAACATAACCCGACGATCTACGTGGAACTGGCGGGCAACGCGCTGTTCACGCCATACATGCTGAACTACGCGCCGGTGGAAGAGCGGTTCAAGCACATCACCAGCCGATTGCTGAAGCTTCCGGCGCTGTTTGCTCAGGCCAAGGCGAACCTGGTGGACGCGCCGGAGGTGTGGAATCGGGTGGCGCAGGAAGAGAATGACGGCAACATCGCGCTGATCGATAAGACGCTGCGGGGTGCGGTTCCGGCAGGGCAGAAGTTCGGTTTCGAGCAAGCGGCGATTCCGGCGATCGCGGCGCTGCGCGACTTCAATGCGTTCCTGAAGAATACGCTTTCGAAGAAGACGTCCGATTGGCGGCTGGGCAAGCAGAATTACGACCAGAAGTTCCGCGACGTACTGGCGATCGGCAAGACGCCGGAACAGTTGCTGGCGGAAGCGGAGGCGGACTTCAAGACGGTTCGCGCAACGATGGAGAAGCTGGCGGCGCCGAAGACCGTACCGCAGGCGCTGGCGGAGATCGCGGAGCAGCACGCGACGCCAGCGACGTATATAGACAGTGCTCGGGCAACTCTGGCGGAGGCAACGGCGTTTGTTCGTGAGAAGGATTTGCTGACGCTGCCGGCTCGCGGGAATCTGCAGGTGATTGAGACGCCGGAGTTCATGCGCGGGATTTACGCGGTGGGCGGCTTCAACCCTGCTCCGCCGCTGGAGCCGAAGTTGGGCGCCTACTATTGGGTCACGCCGATTCCTGCCAATTGGCCGAAGGAGCGCATCGAATCAAAGCTGCGCGAGTACAACGAATCGGGCATGCAACAACTGACGATCCACGAGGCGATGCCTGGGCATTATGTTCAGTTGGAGTACGCCAATGATGTTCAGCCGCTGGAGCGCCGTCTACTGCGCAACCTGTTCGCGAGCGGTCCGTACGTGGAGGGTTACGCCGTCTACGCGCAGCAGATGATGAACGAGGCCGGGTATCGCGCGAACAATCATAATTTGGAGCTGACGTTCTACAAGCAAATGCTGCGCGTGATCGCGAACGCGATTTTGGACATCAAGATCCAGACCCAGAACATGTCCGAGCAGGACGCTGTCGCGTTCATGGTCAACGAAGGCTTCCAGGAAAAAGAAGAGGCCACGGCGAAATGGCAGCGCGCGCAGTTGTCGTCGTGCCAGTTGCCGATGTATTTCGCCGGCTGGAAGGGTTGGCTGAATGCGCGTGATGCGTACAAGCAGAAGCACGGGGCATCGTATTCGCTGAAGCAGTTCAATGAAGCCGCGCTGCACGAAAGCGGCGTGACGCTTTCGACGCTGGCGACGTTAATCAACTGAACCCGCGCAGCCTGAGTTCGCGAGGTGCATAATAGGGCCAGGAGACAGCGAAATGCGCCCTATACCTGCCCTCCGTGTTCTCCTCGTCGCGATCACGGCAACGGTTACCGCATGGGTTGTGACCGCACAGCAGCCCACAGCGGCGGCGAGGAAACGTACGGTCACTTTCGAAGTTCTCAAGAACCAGATCAAAGAATCAGCCGAGTGGCTCAGCTACGGTCGCGACTATTCGGAAACTCACTTCAGCCCGTTAAGGCAGATTACGACCGAGAACGTACGCCGGCTCGGGTTGGCGTGGTCCTACAATCCCGAGATTAACGGAGCGTTTGAAAGCACCCCGCTGGTGTCGAACGGCGTGCTGTACGGCACCGGCGCGTGGAGCGTGGTGTTCGCGGTGGATGCGAAGACGGGGCAGCACAAGTGGCGCTTCGATCCGGAGGTTTCGCGCAGCTTCATCAGTCATCTGTGCTGCGGGCCCGAGACGCGCGGCTTGGCGATCTACAACGGCAAGGTCTACCTGGCGGCACTGGATGGCCGGCTGATCGCACTGGATCAGGAGACCGGCAAGAAGCGGTGGAGCATCGAGACGACACCGAAGGATTCTTACTACGCCATCAGCAGCCCGCCGCGTGTGGTAAAGGGACACGTGATCGTGGGCAATGCGGGCGCGGAGTTTGGCGTGCGCGGGTACTTCAGCTCGTATGACGCGGAAACCGGCAAGCTGGAGTGGCGCTTCTACACGGTACCGGGCGATCCGGCGAAGGGCTTCGAGCATCCTGAGCTCGAGATGGCCGCCAAGACGTGGACCGGCAAGTGGTGGGAACACGGCGGCGGCGGCACGGTGTGGGATGCGATGGCGTACGATCCCGAGGCGAACCTGTTGTATGTTGGCACAGGCAACGGAGCGCCGTGGAATCGGGATGTGCGCAGCCCGGGCGGCGGCGACAATCTGTTTCTGTCTTCGATCCTCGCGATCAATCCTGACACCGGGCGCATGAAGTGGCACTATCAGACCACGCCGGGCGACACGTGGGACTTCAACTCCGTGCAGAGCCTGGTGCTGGCGGATCTCACGATCAACGGCAAGGCTCGCAAGGTGGTGATGCAAGCCCCGAAGAACGGATTCTTCTTCGTGCTGGATCGATTGACGGGGGAGTTCCTTTCGGCCGAGATGTTCACCCCAATGAACTGGGCAAGCGGTTTCGACAAAAAGGGCCGTCCGATGGAAACGGCGAATGCACGTTATAAGAACGAGCCGATTCTGTTGTGGGCGGGTGGCGGCGGCGCGCACAACTGGTAACCGATGGCGTACAGCCCGATCACCCGGTTGGCCTATGTGCCCGGACAGAACGCGGCGTTTTCGTTCGCGCAGGATCCGCAGTTTCAATTCAAGGAAGGCAAGCAGAACTTCGGCGTGACGTTCCCGTCGCTGCCGAATGCGGAGCGGCCGAAGGTTCCCCCGTCTTTCCTGGTCGCGTGGGATCCGGTGCAGCAGAAGGAACGCTGGCGGATCGCATATCCGAACGGAGGCTTCAACGGGGGCGCTCTGGCAACGGCAGGGAATTTGGTGTTCCACGGAACCACCAGCGACGGCGTGTTCCATGCTTACAACGCGACGACGGGCGAGAAGCTTTGGGAAGTCACGCTGAGCCCGGGCATGGCGACGCCGGTCACCTACGAACTGGACGGCATGCAGTACGTTTCGATCCTCGGCGGACGCAATGACGCGGGTCGGCTGTACACGTTCGCGTTGGACGGCAAAGCTCCGATGCCGGTGTTGCCGGTACCGACGGCGAGCAAAGGCAAGGGCCGGGGCACAAAATAAGCGCTACGCGACGCGGGCCCGTGTTATAGAATGGCCCCCATGAAACTGCTGCTGCGGACCACGCCGGACCTGACGTTGACGATCGCCCGATTTGTTTTGGCGGCCATCTTTTTCGGACATGGCGCACAGAAGGCGTTCGGTTGGTTTGGCGGACCGGGCTTCGACAACGCGATCGCAATTTTCCAGAACACGATGGGGATCCCCGCGCCGTTGACAATCTTCGTGATGTTCACCGAACTCACCGCGGCGGTCGGCATGGCACTGGGGTTGCTGTCGCGCGTTGCGGCACTGGGACTCTTGGGGCTGATGATCGTCGCTCCGTTTGCGAACGGTCTCTATCCGCAGTTCTTCATGAACTGGACGGGCAAGTTTCCGCACGAGGGCTACGAGTATCACTTGCTGGCGATCGCGCTGATCTTGACCATCCTCACGCGTGGCGGTGGGGCGATGTCGGTGGATGCGAAGTTAAGCCGACGCCCGTAGGAACCACTGGGCTTCGGCCGCGGACCAACATAGCGGCGGCCGGAACAGACCGGTTGTTCCGCGCGTCGGCAGCAACACGCGATGCTCGCGCAGCCGCACTGCGTCGAGGCCTTGGATCTCACAGCACAAGGCTTGCTCGGGGACTTGCAACGCGTCGAACACCGCATTGGCGGCGGCGCAGGCGACGGAACTGACGTTCGGGTCCACGGGAAACGGCGCGGCGAATTCCGGACGCGTGACAACAGCCGCGAGCGGCAAGCCGTTGGCTAGCGATTCGCCGACGACCACAATATCCGGCGACGCTCTGTGGCGGGCGAACTCCCAAAAGGCTTGACCGATGCGACCCATCCCGGTCTGCGCTTCGATGGCGATGTTCAGTCCGCCTGCCGCGCGCACGGTGGCGTAGGCGTCCCGCAGGTAGCCCTCCTCAAATACACCTTCGGCAAAGAAGCCACACAGCCCGCGGCCGCTGGAT
>CANIIC010000176.1 GCA_947467395.1 Bryobacterales bacterium | reverse complement strand
GGCGGGCAACTTGGGCCGCAACACGTTCCGTAAGGGCAAGATCGCAAACGTGAACGCCTCGCTGTCGCGCACCTGGCGGGTCCGGGGCGACTGGAACGCGATGCTGCGCGCGGAGGCGATCAACCTCTTCAATACCCCGCAGTTCGCCGATCCCGGTGTTTCTGTGTCCGCATCGAACTTCGCTCAGATCACGAACACGTTGAACGACGGTCGCGCGTTCAAGTTCACTGTTCGACTGACTTTTTAAACGTGCCCTTGGCGCGGGCCACTTCAATCAACGTCGGGTAGAACTGCACGAACGTGTTTTCGACCGCAGCGTTCTTGTTGTGGCACGCGTTACAACCGGCCTGCTGGCCGATCGCTTTGGTGGTTTGTGCGGTGCCGTTGAATGCGAAGTAGTCCCAGCCATCCTGAGGGAAGCGCTTGCTGTCTTTGACCGTGACTTCCAGCGCAATCAGATCCGTCTGGAAGTTCCCGCCCTTGTTGATGGAGCCTTCGGTCTGACTCTTGCGAACTTCCATCCCGAGCATCGCGCCTTCCGGCCACTTGCCGGTTTTGAGGAACTCTCGATAGGCGGTCGGCTCGGCGAAGACGTTGGTGAAGGTCTTGGGACCTTGGCCTTCGTTAGCCGAATACTGCATCCCCAGGCCGGAGCTTAAGTAGATCCACTCGCGAACGTTCGCGGGCCGCTGCAACTGTCCGTCTTTGTTGAGCACGGGTTGCTCCGCAAACAGAGCAACCGAAACCAGCAGAAATAGCGGCGCCGCGAACTTCATACGCAGGTCTCCTTTTTAACGCAAAAAATCTTCCAGTTGGACGCGCGCATCGGTTTTTTCATCCCGATATTTCACGATGACCGGCGTATAAAGTGAGAGGCCCATCTTCTGGCCAACACCCTTCGTGATGGCACGCGAACCCGCGACAACCACCGCGCCAGCCGGGATCACCAGTGGTGATTCATCGGTCGCGGTCAGAACCTGATCTTTCACGATGTCGTACACGGGAGTGGAGCGAGTTAGAATCACGCCGCTACCCAGCACCGCCTTCGACTTCACCACGGTGCCTTCGTAGACACCCGTGTTGCCGCCCATCATTACTTCGTCTTCGATGATCACCGGCATGGCGCCCACAGGTTCCAGAACGCCACCGATCTGCGCGGCGGCCGAGATGTGACAGTTCTTGCCCACCTGCGCACAGCTACCGACCAATGCGTGCGAATCCACCATAGTGCCGTCATCCACCCACGCGCCGACGTTGATGTACATTGGCGGCATGCAGGTGACGCCCTTGCCCACGTAAACACCATCGCGAATGCTGCTGCCGCCCGGCACGATACGCACGCCGCTGGTCGCGGAGAACTGCTTCACCGGATACGTGGCCTTGTCGAAATACGGCTGACGAGTCGTATCGATCGACATGTCCACGATCCCACCCAGGCGGAAGCCCAGCAGGATCCCCTTCTTCACCCACGCGTTCACCTTCCAGCCCGTGGAAGAGGTTGCATCGGGTTCTGCGGCGCGAATTTCGCCCGCGTTCAGCGCGGCCTTGAACTTCGCGAACAGCGCAAAGTGGTCTTCGGTGTATACTGCCGGCTTGTTGTCGAAAAGTTGTTCAATCTGAGTCTGCATGTTCGTATTAGAGGAGGCCGCAGCCTTTCAGGACGGCTTGAATGCGAGCACGGCTCGCATCGGACACAGGCACCATGGGCAAGCGATACGCTTCTTCCAGCAGGCCCATCATGGCCATCGCCGCTTTGCAAGGAGCCGGGTTCGGCTCGATGAAATTTGTGTTCATCAGGTCGAAGTACTTACGTTGAATCGCACGCGCACCGGCGTAATCGCCCGCGAGTGCGAGGTTCGTCAGCTTCGTCATCTCCGCGGGAATTTCGTTGGAGATCACCGAGATCACGCCGTGGCCGCCGAGCGACACAACAGGAATCGTGATCGAATCGTCGCCGCACAGCAGCGCGAAGTTGTCGGGCAGCAGGTGCGCGATGGTCGCCATCTGCGACACATTTCCGGAGGCTTCCTTCACACCGACGACTGTTTCGATCTCCGCCAAGCGTTTCAGCGTGGAGGGTTCCACATTGATCCCGGTACGACCCTGGATGCTGTAGACAATGATCGGCAGCGGCGTCGCCGCAGCGATCGCCTTGAAGTGTTGATACAGGCCTTCGGGATTCGGCTTGTTGTAATAAGGCGTGACGGAGAGGAGGCCATCGACACCGATGTGCTTCAACTCTTTCGCCAGTTCGACGACTTCGGCCGTATTGTAGCCGCCCGCGCCGCCGAGCACGGGAGTCTTGCCCGCCGCTTCTTCGACTGTGATTTCGCACACGCGCAGATGCTCGGCGCGCGTCAGCGTGGGGCTTTCGCCCGTGGTCCCGCACGGAACCAGGAAGTCGATTCCCGCGTCGATCTGCCGACGCACCAGCTTGCGCAGCGTCGCCTCATCCAGCGATCCGTCCTTGCAGAACGGAGTAACCAGCGCCGTGCCGCACCCTTTGAATTGTTTCATCGTGTCACCCCAAGTAAATCTTTGAACTCGTGGACGCCCTTCTTGCCCTGAATCATTTGAGCCGCGCGCAGCGCACCTCGCGCGAATCCTTCACGCGTCCGTGCGGTGTGCCGCAGCGTGATCGTATCCTCGGCCGAATCGAACCCGATCTCATGCGTGCCGGCGATCTTGCCTGCTCGGTTCGAGCTTTGATCGATGTTCCGGGTGTAGCCCGCCGCCTGCATCTCGCGCACCAGCGCCAACAACGTCCCAGAAGGCGCATCTTTCTTCGCGCTGTGGTGAATCTCCCAGGCCCAGGCTTCGTACGCCGCCTCATTCGCCAGCAAGCGCGCGACTTCATGCACCGCGCGCAGCAGCACGTTCACGCCGATAGAGAAATTCGCCGACCAGATCAGCGCGCCGTCATGCTTGGCGTACGTCGCCTTCACTCGATCCATTTCACCCAACCAGCCCGTAGTGCCCGTAATCGTCGGAACGCCCAACGCGGCCAAGCCTTCCAGATTCGAGATGGCGGCTTCAGGAGCACTGAATTCGATGGCAACGTCCGCGCCCTTCGCATTCGCCAGCGGATCGCCCGCGTCAATCTTCGAGTGGATCGTGAAGCCAAATTCGGGAGCGAACTGCTCCACCATACGGCCCATCTTCCCGTAACCGACAATGGCGAGCTTCATTATTCGAACGCCTCCGGATCAAAGTTGGTAAAGAACTCGGTGTGCAGCAACTCGACGGCCTTCAGGAGATCTGCGCCATCGACCACAACACTCAGGTTCAACTGGGATGCACCTTGCGAGATCATGCGCGGACGCACGCCGTTCAGCGCACCGAACGCGCGCGCCGCGACACTCTGCGACTGCCCAATATTTTCGCCCACCATACAGACGATGGACTGATTCTCCTGCACGCTCACCTCGGCGAATGCGGCCACTTCCGCACAGATCGCATCCAGCGATTTCGTGGTGTCGATCGTTAGCGAGACACTGACCTCGGATGTCGCCAGCATGTCGACGGGCGTTTCGAAGCGATCGAACACCTCGAAGATCCGCCGCAGGAAACCGTGCGCCATCAGCATGCGGGTCGAGACGATATTCACCAGCGTGATGTTCTTCTTGCACGCGATGGAGCGAATCGGGCTCGTCGAAGCCGGAGGCGTCTTCACGATCAAGGTGCCTGGCGATTCAGCGCGACGCGAGTTCAGGATCCGCACCGGGATGTTCTTCTCGATCGCCGGCAGCACGGTCGCCGGATGCAACACCTTCGCGCCGAAGTACGCGAGCTCCGCAGCCTCGGCGAAGGAACACACTTTCACGCGATGGCCGCCCTTCAGAATAGTGGGGTCGGCGGTCAACATGCCGTCGACATCGGTCCAGATTTGAATCTCTTCGGCGTCGATACCGGCGCCGACAATCGATGCCGTGTAGTCCGAACCACCGCGGCCCAACGTGGACGTAACGCCCTCTTCGGTGGACCCGATGAAGCCGCCCATCACCACCACTTGCTTGGCCGCCAGCGCGGGAATCACCGCCTGCAACTTGGCGTTCGTCTGCGCGAACAATGGCGCGGCCTGCGTGTGCCGACCCTCCGTCACGATCACTTGGCGCGAATCCACGTGCGTCGAGTCCATACCGAAGCGTCGGAACTCCGCCGCAACTACGATACTCGACAGGCGTTCGCCCAACGCTGAAACAGCGTCGGTCGCGCGGGGCGTAAACTCACCCATCACGGCGAGCCCTCGCGTTAGGGCTTCCAGCTCGGCGAAGTGTTCCTGAATCGTCGCGTCCAAATTCAGACCCGCGGCTTCCTTCAGGTGCATCGCGCGCAACTCTTCCAGCAGCGTGAGCGCCTGCTCTAACTTGCCCGCGACCGCTGCATCGGCGATCGCCAGCAACTTATTGGTCGTCTTGCCCATGGCGGACACGACCACCACAGGGTGCCGGTCCAAGCGAGCCTTCACGATTCCTGCAACGCGGCGGATCGCCTCAGCCGATTCGACTGAGGTGCCGCCAAATTTCATGACGATCATGCGCCGTGCACCCAGCCTCTCTGGACCAGCACTTCCGCGATCTGCACCGCGTTCAACGCCGCACCCTTCAACAACTGGTCGCCCGCCACGAACATCGCGATCGACTTGCCCGACGGATCGCTGGTATCCGTGCGAATGCGGCCGACCAGAATGTCGTCTTTACCCGAGGCATCCTTCGGCATCGGGAAGTAGTTCTTTTCTGGATCGTCCACGATCTTCACACCGGGAGCGTTCTCCAGCAGCGACTTTACTTCCTCGGGCGTAATCGGGCGTTCGCACTCGATGTTTAATGCTTCCGAATGCGCACGCAGCACAGGCACGCGAACACACGTCGCGCTGACGCGAATGTTCGGATCGCCGAAGATCTTCTTGGTCTCTTTGACCATCTTCGTTTCTTCTTCGTTGTAACCGGTGACGGGGTCCACCTTCGCGTTGTGGCTGAACAGATTGAACGCGTAGGGATGCGGCAGAATCTTCTGCTCAAACGGACGATTTTCCAGATACGCGCGCGTGGACTCTTCCAGTTCCGTCATCGCAGCAGCGCCTGCACCCGACGCGGCCTGATACGTCGCCGCGATCAGGCGCTGGATCGGATTCACTTTGTGGATCGGCCACAGCGGCGTGATCGCGATGATCGTGGAACAGTTCGGATTCGCGATGATACCCTTGTGCGCTTCGCAGGCTTCCGGGTTGATCTCCGGAATCACCAGCGGTACGTTTGGATCCATGCGGAACGCCGACGAGTTATCGACCACCACCGCACCGGCCTTGGCAGCGATGGGTCCATACAACTTCGAAATCGAGCCGCCGGCGCTGAAGAACGCGATATCGACGTCGTTGAAGCTGTTTTCCGTCAACTCCTCTACCTTTACATCACGACCAGCAAACTGCATCGTCTTACCGGCCGAACGCGCCGAGGCGAGCAACTTCAGGCTCGACATCGGGAACTTGCGTTCCTCCAGCAACCGCAAAAACTCTACGCCAACGGCACCCGTCGCGCCCGCTACTGCTACTCGATACGTCTTCATGCTTGAATCAATCGCCTCACTAACCGCTGGTAAATGTCGATGGCTTCGGTGATCTCCGCTTTCGGGATCCGCTCTTCGCTGGTGTGCGCCACGTGGATGCTGCCGGGGCCGATCAAGTACGGTTGGCCCCAGGCTCCTTCGAACGCAGGGATATCCGTGGTGTACGCCATCACGGCCGTTTCAAAACCTTCCATGTTGCCCAAGTGAATCGCTGGGATCGTCAGCACTTCCTTCGCTTCGGCGAGCCCGCGCACCGCTTCGTACGTGGCGGCCTTCAGGGAATCGCCCGAATCCACCAGCCGGAAGAAAAGTTCCGCCCGCGCGTCGTCCGGAATCACGTTCGGAGCGCGGCCACCCTTGATGGTTCCGATGTTCATTGTGCTGGCACCCAGGATCGGATCTTTCGGCATCGGGATGCGGCGGATCTTCGCCAAAGCGTCCAGCAATTTCTCAATCGCCGATTCGCCGAGGTGCGGATACGCCGAGTGCGCCATGCGACCACTCGCGATGATCTCGAAGCGCAACGCGCCTTTCGAACCAAGTGCTAACTTGTTCTCTGTCGGCTCGCCGTTGATGATGAACTTGCTGCCGCGCCCGTTCTTGGCCGCGTGAATCGCGCCGGCGCTGTTGCGCTCTTCGCCGACGACAAACAGGAGCGCGACTCCGCGCACGCTGCTCGTGACCAGCGCTTCGGTCGCGAAAATCATCGACGAGATGATGCCCTTCGTGTCGCATGCGCCGCGACCCCAGATGTGCGTGTCATCTTCCCGCGAATCAAAATACGGTGGCACCGTATCGATATGCGTCGAAAGCGTGACGATGGGATCGCCCCACGTCGCCAGAATGTTGTTGCGTTGTGGCTCGACCTGGATCTTCTCCACACGGCCATTCGTACGCGCCGCCAGCTTGCTCAGGTAGTCGAACAAATAGTCGCCAACCTGCTCTTCATTGGGCGTCACGGAATCGATATCGATCAGCGCTCGCGTCAGTTCAAATGCGTTCATACACGTGTACCCGCTCGTATGACTGGGAGGCCGCCATCTCGTGAGAGATGGCAAAGGAAGGAGACTTCAAGCCGCTTCCCGATAGCGCTCCATCCAACCCGCTCATTCGGGTCAGATGACAGTGAGGCGGTTTTAACCGAAACTCACCAACCGCCGCGCGTCAGGTTCCGCGTCACGATTTCGGCGGGGATGTCCCTTTCGCGAGCGCTCCGAACCTGCGGAACAACGCACTCGCTACTGATGACCCTCGCTCCTCTACCAGACTTTTTCAGGATATCACGGCTTATTCGTAGCGCATCGAATCCACCGGTGAGATCCGCGTCGCGCTGCGCGCCGGGTAGATCGTCGCCAGCAAACTGACGCCCATGGCGGCGGCGGCGATCCAGATGGCGTCGCCCCAGTTGGCCTCCAACGGCACATACGCCAGCGAGTAGACTTCCTGATCCAGTGCGAGCCAGTGGTAGCGGTCTGCCAGGAAGCTGATCGAATACCCGAGCACTAGACCGATCACCGTCCCGACGCCGCCGATCATGACGCCCTTGTACACAAAAATCTTACGAATCTGCCCCGCCCGCGCGCCCATCGACATCAGAATCGCGATGTCACGGTGCTTCTCCATCACCATCATGACCAGCGTAATCAGGATATTCAGCGCACCGACAAGTTGAATCAGCCCAATCGTAACCACCGTCACGATGCGTTCCATCTTGAACGCATCCAGAACGTGCCGGTTCTGTTCCTGCCACGTGGTCGCCGCGAGTTTATCGCCAATGATCGATTCGGCCGCCTTCGCCACCGCGTCCGCCTGGTAAATATCGCCGAGATTCATCTCGATGCTATTCACGATGTCACCGTAGCCCCACAGGCGCTGCACATCTTCGAGCCGCATGAACGCCCAACCGTTGTCGAATTCGTACATGCCGGATTCGAAGATGCCCGCCACACGGACCCGTTCATAGCTGGGACGCGGGCCGAAAGGCGTGATATCGCCGTTCGGAATCATCAGGCTGACTTCGCCACCGACGCGCGCGCCAACTTGCTCAGCGTAGCGAACACCCAGGATGATCCCCGGCCGTCCGCCCGTTGGGCGCAAGTCCTCAATGGACCCCTTGCTCAAGTGCTGCAGAGTGTCCGGCAAGTACGCGCCCGGGGCAACGGAAATCCCCTTGATCACCAACCCGGAGCTGTTAATGGGGCCGCTGACGTAGCCGCTATCGTAGAGCGCGGGCGTCACGTCCTTCACGCCCCGCAGCGTGGCCAGCTTTGTCGCGACCGCTTCCCAGCCCGAAATCCCCGGCCCCGCAGTCTTTTCCTTGATGATCACGTGCGCCGTCGCCGCCAGGAAGCTGCGTTGCACGGTGCTGCGGAATCCGTTCGTAATCGCCAGCGCGATCACCAGAGCCATCACTCCCGCC
>CANIIC010000175.1 GCA_947467395.1 Bryobacterales bacterium | reverse complement strand
GTATCAGTTCTAGCGCGCTAACTTGGGCGACATGAAATACCCAGCTTTGCTCGCTCTAGGGGTACTGCTTTCCACATCCAGCGCCTTTGCGCAGTTTGGAACCGCCGAAGTGCTCGGAACCGTACGCGATAAAACCGCACAGTCGATTCCGAATGCGACGGTCACCCTAACGAATCAAGAAAACGGAATCGCAACCGACACGCGCACGGACGATGCCGGTAACTACGCCTTCGCCAACGTGAAGATCGGGATGTACACGATCAGCGCAGAGGCCGTCAGTTTTGCGAAGGCGCAAGCGAAAGACATTGTACTGAACGTGAATGCCCGTCAGCGCGTGGATCTCACATTAGAGATTGGAACGGTTACGCAGACCATTGACGTGACGGACGTCGCAGCGATTCTGCAAACCGACTCCAGTGATCGCGGCCAGGTCATTTCGCAGCGCGCCATTGTGGAACTGCCGCTCAACGGCCGCGCGTACTCCGATCTCGCTCTGTTGACCACTGGCGTGCTGAAATCCCCATCTTCTTCTTCGCGCGAAGGCTCCTTCGTTATCAACGGCCTGCGCAGTGTCTATAACAACTACTTGCTGGATGGCGTCGACAACAACGCTTACGGCACTAGCAACCAGGGCTTTGCCAACCAAGTGGCGCAGCCTGCCCCGGACGCTGTGGCCGAGTTCAAGGTGATCACCAACAACTACAGCGCGGAATACGGACGCAGCGGTGGCGGTACGATCGACGTTGCCTTGAAAAGCGGCACGAACGCGTTCCACGGAACCGCGTACAACTTCCTACGCAACACCAGCCTGAATTCCATCGGCTATGTCTTCGGTGCGCGTCCTGCCACTTTTAAGAAGCCGACGCTTCAGCAGAATCAGTTTGGCGCGACGATCGGCGGACCGCTGGTGAAGAATCGCGTGTTCTTCTTCGGCGACTATGAAGGCTTCCGTTCGCTGGCCCGTACGTTGACCTTTGCCAGCATCCCGACGCTGTCCGAACGCCAGGGCATCCTGCCTGTGGCGGTCACGAATCCGCAGACCGGCCAGACCTACGCGGCGGGAAGCACAATTCCCATGACTGCGTTCGCGCAGAAGGTTCTGGGCGCGCTCCCCACGCCGACCGGCACGGGCCGCTCGAACAACTACCAACAGCTTTCGCTGGATCGCAACTACAACGATAAGTACGATGCCAAGATCGACGGTCAGATTAAGAACACCATGAATGGCTTCGTCCGCATCAGCCAGCGCAAAGTCAATATCTTCAACGAGCCGAACATCCCTGGTCCGTCCGGCGGCAACAGCAACGGCTACACCCGAGTTCTGAATCAACAGGGCAGCGCGGGCTACACCTGGACGCTCACTCCGCAGTCGATGTTTGAGGGGCGCTTCTCTGTGTCGCGCACTCGCGCTGGCAAGGAACCGCCGATGGTGGGTGGAGCCAGCATGCTGTCGGAGTACGGCATCGCCGGCCTCCCGCAGAATCCGGAACTCATCGGTGGTCTCACGGCCCAAACGATCTCCGGTTACAGCCAGTTGGGACGCCAGTCGACCAACCCGCAGTTTCAGAATCCGTTGAGCTTCGACTACAAGCTGAACTACTCACGCATTACCGGCCGCAACACGCTGAAAGTCGGCTATGAGTTCATGGCGATCCGCACGCAGGTGAACGACGTGAATCCGTTGTATGGCCGCGATGCGTACGCCGGCGGCTTCTCGCGCCCGACTGGTGGACCCGCCGACGGCAACAGCTACTCGTTGGCCGACTTCTACTTCGGTCTGCGCAGCCAGTACGCTTTGGCGAACTACGTGGTCGGCGACTATCGCCAGCACATGAACTTCCTATACGTGCAGAACGATTTCCGCGTCACCAGCAAGCTTACGCTGAATCTGGGTTTGCGTTACGAGTATGCGACCCCGCGTTGGGAGAAGCACAATGTGTTGTCGAACTTCGATCCTACGACCAACACGATCCTCCAAGCGAAGGACGGCAGCACCTATGACCGCACTCTGGTGAATCCGGATCGCAACAACTTTGCCCCGCGGCTGGGTCTCGCTTACAGCATGAACTCGAAGACGGTGTTCCGCGGTGGCTACGGTGTCAGCTATATCCACCAGAACCGCGTCGGTAGCGCTGACTTGCTGGGTATCAACTACCCGCAGGTCGTGATCGCGACGATCAACCAGACCAACCCGAATGATGCCGCGTTCAAGACGACGCAGCAAGGTTACCCGGCCGGTCTGACGGACGCGCGCACCTTCAGCGTGGCGAACGCGAACATTGCTTACATCCCGAAGACCTACGGCGCACCATGGGTGCAGAGCTACTTCTTCTCGCTGCAACGCGAGCTGGCACGGGATCTTGTTCTCGACATCGGTTACGTGGGCAACGATTCGAACGCGCTGCCACTGATCGCCGACTACAATCAAGCGGCTCCGCAGCCGACGGCGACGTCGAACCTCTCATTGGCCGCACGTCGTCCGCTACAGGGATTCGGCGCCATCACGTGGTTCAATCCAGCCGGCTTCTCGAACTACAACGCACTCCAGGTGAAGGTCGAGAAGCGGTTCGGATATGGCCTGCAGTTCCTGAACTCGTTCGTCTGGGGCAAGGCCATCGATAACAGTGGCCAGTCGCTGGATACGAACGGTGGAAACGACGCCAGTCCGCAGGATGTGCGGAATCTGGCAGCGGAAAAGGGCCTGTCGAACTACGATCAGAAGCTGACCAACGTGACTAGCGTGGTCTACCAGCTGCCGGTTGGACGTGGCCGCACGTTCGGTTCTCGCCTCCATCCGGCCATCGACGCCGCGGTGGGTGGTTGGGAACTCAGCGTCATCAATAACGCCCTATCTGCTCCGCCGATCAACCTGCGCGCTTGGGCTGGCGCGGTCCCTGCCGCATTCCAAACGGTAGGCAACCTCGCCGGCTTCCGCGGTGGCGAAACGTTCCGCCCGAACGTGTTGGGACCGGTGCTCGCGATTGATCCTCAGGATCGGACGAACACCTTCTTCAATACTGCCAACGTGGTTCTACCTACCGACCCGAGCAAGCCCTTCGGCAATGCGGGCCGGAACTCGGTTCGCGGACTGCCCTTCAACTCGATGGATCTTGGAGTTCACAAGAACTTCGTGCTGCCCAGTGAGACGATGCGCCTGCAGTTCCGCGCGGAGTTCTTCAACGTGATGAATCACACCAACTTTACGGCTCCGAACACAGACCGGAACAGCACTGCATTTGGCACCATTCGCGGAACTCAGCCGCCGCGTCAGGTGCAACTTGCACTGAAGCTGATCTGGTAATCATCGTTTGGATCTGGCCGGGACCCCGCCCCCCTGGGGTTCCCGGCCTTTTTTCTTTTAGTCCTCGTGTATCAGGACTGTTGTTGGAAGGTCATGTGGTGTTCATGGTGTGCCTGTAGGATCGCCTTTATGTGGGCTAAGCTTCTCTTCCTTGTCGCATTTTCAACTCTGTGCGCGGCACAATCCGTCGGCAACTCCGGCCTCGGTGGTCTCATCACAGATCCGTCAGGTGCGGTGATCGCCAAAGCCACGGTATCCGTACTGCAGAGTGAGACCAGTTTGTTGCGCGAAACCATCACGACCGCCGATGGGTTGTACCGCTTTCCCGCGTTGACGCCGGGCTCTTACTCGCTGAAGGTAGAAGCAGCAGGGTTTAAGACTGCCGTCCGCAATGGGCTGGTCCTTGCCGTGGGCGCCTCGGCGACCGTCGACATTACTTTGGACGTGGGCACTTCAACGGAAGTAATCACTGTCAATGACGAAGCGCCGATTATCGAAACAACCCGCTCGCAGATCTCGACCGTAGTGGACTCCCGAGCTGTGGCGGATCTCCCCATCAATGGCCGCAGCTTCCTGGATTTCGCTGTGCTCACGCCGGGGGTTCTCAAGGACCCTACACGCGGTGGCGACCTCAGCTTCGGCGGTCAGCGTGGCACGATGAACAGTGTTCAAGTGGACGGTACTGATTCCAACAACGTCTTCTTCGGCCAGTCCACAGGTCGGGCGGGTTCCGGACGCAATCCTTACAGCTTCAGTCAAGATGCCGTCCAGGAATTTCAGGTTGTCACCAACGGCTACGCCGCCGAAATCGGTCGCGCGGGTGCCGGCGTCATCAATGTGGTCACCAAGAGCGGCACCAATCAATTTCACGGCACCGTATTCGAATTCTTCCGCGACAAGGGCCTGAACGCGAACACCTTCCTGAACAACCTTCAAGGCCGTCCGAAGGGCGCCTACCACTATCACCAGTTCGGCGGGAATATTGGCGGACCGGTAATCAAGGATCGTGTATTCTTCTTCTTCGACTTCGATGGCCAGCGGAATGCCGAATCCATTACGACGGTTCTGGGCGGCACGGCGGCCCCTGCCGACGCCGCTTCGCAAGCGGCCAAGCAGTTCCTATCCCAGTACGTCGGTCAGTATCCTCGCAAGCTGGATAACAACGTGTTCCTCGGCAAAGGCGACCTGAACATCAACAGTCGTCAACGTCTCAGCGTTCGCTACAACCTGAACCGCTTCCGCGGAGTGAACTTCGAAAACGGTGGCGCGCAAAGTGCCCTGGAACATACCGGCAATAGCGATGTGAACACGCAGAACCTGTCGGGCAACCACAACTGGATGCTTTCCCCCTCACGAGTTCTGGAAAGCCGCCTTACTTACACGAAGGACGATGAGCCGGGCGCTGCCAACAGTACCGATCCGGAAGCCATCATTCGCAGCGGCGGCTCCAACGTCATGAGCATCGGTCGAAACAGCTTCAGTCCGCGCTACACGAATGCCAAGACCATCCAATGGGCTGAGGGCCTGTCCTGGATTCGGGGCAATCACACGATGAAGTTCGGCGTCGACCTGATCTTCCAGCGAATCGACAACTTCTTCCCCGGCAACTTCAGTGGTTCCTACACCTTCAACAGCTACGCCGACTTCTTCAATAAGACGCCCGCGAGCTTTACCCAGGCGTTTGCCGGTGCCGGCACTGATGGCCCGCTCACGAAACCCAACGTGAACGAATACGCATGGTACGTTCAAGATTCTTGGCGTGCCACCAGCAAGCTGACTCTCAACTATGGCCTGCGCTACGACTTCTTTCAATATGCGCAGCCGAGTGTGAAGAATCCCGACGCCGCGCTGCTCGCCTCTGGCTTAGACACCTCGCGTATCAATCACGACAAGAATAACTTCGGCCCGCGCTTTGGCTTCGCGTACAAGATGGATAAAGCAGGGAAGACCGTTGTTCGGGGTGGCTGGGGAATGTTCTATGGCCGCACTCCTGCGATCATGACTGGCACCGAGATGTCACAAAACGGAATTCAGGTCCAGACCTACACGTTGAACTCGAATTTCCCGTTGTATCCGAACGTTTTAAGTGCTCCCCCCAGCTTGAGCCGCACTCCAGACATTTATGTCTTCTCCCAAGACTATGTGCAGCCACTCACGCATCAATGGAATTTCAACATCGAACGGTCGCTCGGCGCCGACTACGCCCTAACCCTCGGTTATATCGGCGTACGTGGCGAACACCTCAGCCGTACCCGCGACATCAATCGCTTCCCTGGGGTGCCGACCACGCTGACCTACTCCACCGGGGGCACGGCTACCGTGCTGCGTTACTCTGGCCGACCCAACGCCTCGTTCGGTCGAATCAGTCTTTTCGACAGCGGAGCCGACTCCATCTATCACGGTGGTTTTGTGCAACTGACCAAGCGGTTCGCGCAGAACTTCCAAGTGCAGACTTCGTATACGTTCTCCAAGGTTATCGACTCCAAGCCGGACTTTACGTCTGTCGTGGTTGGCACCGATGACAGCAAGAATCCTCAGGATCAACTGAACGCGAACCTGGAGCGTGGACGCGGCAACGCCGACGTGAATCATAAATTCGTGTTTTCCGGAATCTGGGACATCCACTACGGACGCTCTCTGCAGAACCGGGTGCTGCGGTATTTGCTCAGCGGCTACCAACTGTCATTGATCTCCACTTTGCAGAGCGGACGCCCCCTCACTGCGACGATTGCCGGTGATCCGAACGGAGACGGCAACACGGCTACGGACCGCCCCCCTGCTTTCGGCCGGAACACCATCACCGGTCCAGCGTTCCTGGGTGCCGATACCCGCATCACGCGCGATATCGCCCTGCATGCCGAGAGGGTGAAGCTTCGCCTGATGTTTGAAGCCTTCAACGTCACCAATCGAGCGAATTTCTCGGCACTGCGTTTAGCTCCGTTCAACTACAATGCGACGACGCGCGTGCTGACGCCGACCACGGACTTCCTGGACAAGACCGGAACCACCGCGGATCCTAGAATTCTCCAACTCGCAGCCAAGATCACTTTCTAAGGAGTCGAGATGATCACCCGCCGACTGTTTCTGCTTCAGAGCACCGCGCTTGCCGCCACGGTCTACGGCGCTCCCTCATTCGTGAAGGACCCGTTCAGTCTGGGCGTTGCTTCGGGAGAACCGTCCGCCGATGGCTTCGTGATCTGGACCCGGCTCGCGCCTGATCCCCTGCAAGGGGGCGGGATGGAGCCAGTTCCTGTAGAGGTGATCTGGGAGGTCGCCGAAGACGAGTCTATGCGCCGTGTGGTGAAGCGTGGGAAAACGGTGGCGTCCCCCACCCTCGCCCATTCTGTTCACATCGAGCTCAACGGCCTCCGTTCGAATCGTCCTTACTGGTACCGATTTCGCGTTGGCATGAATGCCAGCCCGGTAGGTAGAGCCAAGACCACTCCGAAATCAAGCGACTCGCTGCAACAACTTCGCTTCGCGGTCGCCTCCTGCCAACACTGGGAGGCCGGCTATTGGACGGCTTACGAACACATGTTGGCCGATAACCCGGATCTCGTGGTTCATCTGGGCGACTACATCTATGAAGGTCGCGAAGGCACCACCGGAGTTCGTAAGCACAACAGTGCCGAAATCGTCACTCTGGCCGACTATCGAAACCGCCACGCGCTCTACAAGTCGGATCCGGCCATCCAGAAAATGCACGCTCACTGCCCCTGGATCGTGACTTGGGACGACCACGAGGTGGATAACAACTATGCCGCAGGAGTTCCTGAAGACGACCAGGCGAGACCGGCGTTCCTCGAGCGGCGAGCGAACGCGTATCAAGCGTACTTCGAACACATGCCCTTGCGGCTTTCGTCTGCTCCGCGAGGTTCGGGTATGCAGATGTATCGGGCTCTGCCATTCGGTCGTTTCGCACAATTTACGATGCTGGACACGCGGCAGTATCGCACCGACCAGCCCTGCGGTGACAAGTTCACCCCACTCTGTCCCGAAGTCTTCGACCCCGGAGCCACGATGCTGGGACAACAGCAGGAAACGTGGTTCACGAACACACTCGACAAGTCCCCTGCGAAATGGAACATTGTTGGCAACCAGATCTTACTGGCGAGAATCGATACCCAGCCCGGTGAACAGGAAGCCATGTACACAGACCATTGGAGTGGCTACGAAGCCTCCCGTGATCGACTGATGAAGTTCCTGGAGCAACGTAAGCCCTCCAACCCCCTCGTGATCACCGGAGACATTCATTCCAGCTGGGTGAGCGACTTGAAGGTCCGATGGAAGGAGGAGCGCGATCCCGCAGTGGGTACGGAATTCATCGGGACTTCGATTTCCTCAGGTGGAGATGGGCGCGATGAACAGCCAGAAACCGCCGCTTGGTATCGGGAAAATCCCCACCTAAAGATGTACAACGGTCGCCGCGGCTACATCCTGATGGAATTAACAGAGGCTCACTGTCGCGCCGACTATCGCGTTGTTCCCTTCGTTACCCGCCCCGGCGCGGATTCTACGACCCACTCCAGTTGGATTGTCGAGAACGGACGACGCGGGGCGCAAAGGGGCTGAAGCGAACCCCCACCAGCGCTTCGTTTCGGTAGGAAGAGCCAGGTTCCAGCCGCTTGGCGGCAGACTCAGTCCTCTTGACTGATGTTTCACGGCAAGATCCCGGCTACCCAACGCAAGC
>CANIIC010000174.1 GCA_947467395.1 Bryobacterales bacterium | reverse complement strand
CGCGGAGGGCCAGAAGGGCTGGTTCCAGGTCGAACACCGGGTCTACGGTCGAGAGGGCGCCGATTGTTATCAGTGTCACGGCTCGATCCAGAAGATCCTGGTCGCACAGCGCGGGTCTCATTTTTGTCCTCGGTGTCAGCGACGATAGCCGAGGCGCGGAGCAGTTCATCGGCAACTTCCACGGCAGCCTTCATGGCGGCTACATCGTGGACACGAACCAGATGCGCACCTTTGAGGATGCTGGCGGTGACCGCGGCAGCCGTAGCGAACTCGGTATTGTAGTCGGATTCCTTCGCGAGGAAGTGCTTGCGCGACGCGCCGACCATCAGCGGGAGTTCCAGGCGATTCAGCACGTCCAGGAACGCGATGATTTCGGCGTTCTGCTCTTTGCGCTTGCCGAAGCCCAGACCCGGATCGATCACGACGCGCTTGCGATCGAGACCTGTGCCCACGGCGCGATGCACCGCGGCTTCAAGTTCCGACGCGATGGTCTGCATCACGTTCTTCAACGGCGGCAACTTCAGCCAGGTGTCCGGAGTGCCGCGCATGTGGCACAGAATCACGCCGGCGTTGGCGTTCGAAATCACGCGTGCCAGGTTCTGGTCAAACGTGAGGCCGCTGGGATCGTTGATGATGTCGGCACCATGCTCCAGCGCCTTTTCGGCCACGGCTGCTTTGTAAGTGTCGACGGAAATGGGAATGTTGATCTTGCCGCGCAGACGCTTCAGGACCGGTACCAGACGGCGCAATTCTTCGGCTTCCGAAATACGGGCCGAACCAGGGCGCGTCGACTCCGCGCCAATGTCGAGAATGTCCGCACCTGCGTCTTCCAGCTCGACTGCATGAGCGAAGGCCGCATCAGGATCCAGATATTTGCCGCCGTCGGAGAACGAATCCGGCGTGACGTTCAGCACACCCATTACGAGCGTGCGATCGCCTAGTTGCAGGACTTTGTCGCGGACTTTCCACTCAAAACGCTTACGAGCCATGGAAACTCCAGGGTACCAGACGAGGCCTCACGGCCCTATTCTTCGAGTTGCGCGGGCGGTTCCGGCATGATGAACGAGGCCGCCAGATTTACGGCGTACACAATCATGCCGATGGTAAACGCTGCGTAGGCGAGCTGTGCACCAGGATTCGCACCCGGCATCACGCCCGCTAAGTGAGTGACAATAAACGTCGCGCCCGCACCCAGCATGCGTCCGCCGACGTTCGCGGCGAAGCCTTCGCCGGTGCCCCGCAGGTGTAGCGGGAACACACGAGGCAGGTAGTTCCCCAGGAAGTTCAGCTGTCCAACGGTGGTGATGCCGGCAATGAAGATGCCAATGCGGAACAGGCTGAGACTATCCGTGCTGGTGTACAGGAACACGTACGGGATCAGAACCAAGCCGGGGATCACGAAGATGCGCAGGAGGGTGCGGCGGCTAACGATGACCATCGCCAGACCCGCCATGATGATGCGTCCAGCGAGTCCGCCGAATTCCTGAGCGGCGGACACTGACGACGTGGCCTGGCCGCGCTCCGCTGCGGGCATCGCGGCGACGGCGGGGAGTCCCCCGGCAATCTGCGGAGACTGTTGCAACATGCCGATCGCAGCGCCGTACGCGCAAGCAAACATCAATGTGGTCACTATTGTCACGCGGCGGAACCGCGGGCTGAACAGTTCGCCCACGCTGGGGCGCTTGAGCGTGCCCGCGGCTTTCTTCGCCGCCCACTCCGGCGATTCCGGCAGAAAGGGACGAATCAGGATCAACGGCAACGCGGGAGCTACCCCGCTGATCAGCGTGTAACGCCACGCCGCGTGCGAGCCGTAGATCGCGGGGAAGATTTCGCCATAGCGGCTGGTGACAAAGAAAACTCCGCTGACAATCACACCGCCCAGCGAGGAGAACGCCTGAGTGAAGCCAAGTACGCCTTCGCGCGTTTTCGGATCCGGGAACAATTCCGCCAGCCACGCCACGGCCGCAACGAATTCGACGCACACGCCCGCGTAGCAGAGGGTGCGGAACGTCAGCAACTGCGGCAACGAATTTGCAAAACCCGCGGCGACGGCACAGGTGGTGTAGAGCCAGATGCTGTAGGTGAGCACGCGGCGACGTCCGAAGAGATCCGTGAAATAGCCACCCCACAGGCCGCAGAAACCACCCAGTAGCGGGGGGATATATAGGAAGAGTCCTGCCCAGTAGCGGTACTCCGGCGTGCCGAGCTTTAACCCGCCGAGTTCGAGCAACGCAGGCTGCACCACCAGAGGCGCGACCAGGATCTCGTATATGTCGAACAGAAACCCCATCGCGGCAACGCCGCAGATGACCCACTTTACGAAGGTAGAGATCGGCTTGGGTGCTTGCATGGAAACAAGCCAGACTATCATAAGGAGCGTCGTCTTCGCTTCAAAAGAACAACCCCGGGGCCTCAGTTGTTACACTTTACGGTAGCCATGGCACATCTCAAGCGGCTGTTGTTGGTCCTCTGCGCGGTGGGTTTGTTGACCGCTGCCTATGAACGGATCAACACACCGGCCCTCATGTCGGACGCGGCGCACGCGTTCCTGAACTCGCTGACGCCGGAGCAGCGCGCGAAGGTGGTTTTCACCTTCGATGACGCCGAACGCCTGAACTGGCGCTTCATCCCGGTGGAAGACCGTAAGGGCATGGCGCTGCGCGAGATGAACTCGGCGCAGAAGCATCTCGCGGAGGCGTTATTGTCCGCGGCGCTGTCGAATCAAGGCATCATCAAGGCCCACACCATCATGAGCCTGGATCAGGTACTGAAGGAACGCGAAGCCAAGCAGGCCAAGCAGATCTTTGAGCGCGATCCGGAAAAAGACTACGTCACCATCTTCGGGGAGCCGTCGGAAAGGGGCACTTGGGGCTTCCGCTTCGAAGGCCACCACGTGGCGACGAATTTCACCATCGTCAACGGTAAGATCGCCTCCAGCCCGAACTTCTTCGGAGCGAATCCGGCGGAAGTCCGCGAAGGACCTCGCGCCGGGTTGCGCGCCCTAAAGCGTGAAGAAGACATCGCGCGCGACTTGATGAACGCACTCACCGCGGATCAGCGCAAGGTTGCGATCGTAAACGCTGCCGCGCCTCGCGAGATCACTACGAATAACGTCCGCAAGGTCGCCATTGACGGCGCCCCGGCCGGTATCCCGTATGGGCAGCTGACCGCCGGCCAGAAGGAGATCCTGGAAGCGCTGGTCGCCGAATACGCGAACAATTTCCCGCCGATAATCGCCGACGCACGCATGGAGCAGTTCCACAAGAATCAGGGCCAGGCGTTCTTCGCGTGGATGGGCGGCATCGCCAAGGGTGAAGGCCACTACTACCTGCTGCGCACTCCGGCGTTCATCATCGAATACGACAACACGCAGGACGGCAACAATCACATCCACTCCGTGTGGCGCGACTTCAACGGAGATTTCGGCGAAGACCTGTTAGGCGGACATTACACGCTTGCTCACTAAGCTCTGGCGTTGGCTGTGGGTCATCCCCGGCATCCTCATTTCCACCATTCTTTGTGGCACGGTCAGCCAGATCGTGGCGATGTTCGATCAATCGTCGCGCGCGCAGATTCGTGTGGCGCGCTCCTGGGCTCGATCGCTGCTGTGGATCGTGGGCGCGAAGGTCGAAGTGGAAGGCCTGGAGAATGTGAAGGGCGTACAGCAGTGCGTGTGGGCGTCGAATCACGTCAGCTATATGGACACGCCGGTGATGCTGGGCTACATCCCGGTGCAGTTCTTCTTCCTGGCGAAGAGCGAGTTGTTCAAGATCCCGTTCATGGGCTGGCATCTGGAACGCGCGGGCCACGTTTCGGTGCCAATCGAAGATCCGAAAGCCGCGCTGCGCACGTTGGCGCAAGCCGCGAAGCTGGTGACGGAACGCAATGTTTCCGTGTTGTTCTTCCCGGAAGGGGGCCGATCGGAAACGGGCGAGCTACAAGAATTTAAGGACGGCGCTGCCTACATCGCGATCAAAGCGCAGGTGCCGTTGGTGCCGGTAGCGTTAGTGGGGATTCGGGACATTCTGCCGATGCATACGCTCGATTTCAAGCGCGGCACGGTGAAGCTGCGGTTCGGGAAGCCGATTCCGACGGCTGGGCTCACGGCACAGGCACGGCAGGAAATCACCGTTGCAGCGCGAGCCCAGATCGTCGACATGCTCAAGTGGCGATGAACGCGCTCAGTAATTGACCTGTAGCTGAAGCCGGAAGAGGTGGCCCTGCTGGCGGTTGTTCGGCCGCCCCCCATCTTCAAACGTACGGTCATTCCGGGAGTACATACCAACCAATTCAAGATTACTGTTCGCCTGCCACTCGACACCCAACTCATGGTCACGCACTAAGTACCGGCGGGCGTCCAACTCGAACTTCTTACCGCCCTTGTAGTACTGGAAGCGGTAGAACGGTGTGATCACCTGCCCATGAATCTTCTTCATGAACATGGTCTGAGCATAGCCGCCCCGCAAGGTTTTGTTTTGAATGGTTCGCGTGGTGGGATCATACTCCGGCCCCTTGCCAACAGTCCATTCTGTCTGGAATCCGAACGGCTGCGGGTAGTACACAAACGTCGCCGCAACACGGCGGTCAGAGTAGGTAAAGTCGGGTGTGCCCCGTGTTCCGGCAGAGCGCAGATCGCTGGTAATCGTGGAGCGCCCCGTGTATCCCTGCAGACTGGCCTCAATGTACTGTCCACTCTTCAGCTGCCATGGATACGTGACGCGGGCTACATAGTGCATGTTATTGTTGGCTTCAGGCCGGTTCGCGGTCTGGCCGTTGTACACACCCATTCCGATCACACCATAGTCCCCGGAACCCTTCAGCCCAGTGGGGCCTACAGCGTTCAGAGTGGTGAAGCGCTGGCGGATCTTCGCGGGCGCCCAGTAGAAAAAGGCCGCCATGTCTCGCTCGTTTGAAACTGCACTGTTCAGAGCATCGTTGCGATCCAAAGCCAGGCGGTTCTGGCTCGACTGCATATTCTCAAAGCCATAAGGCACTTTGGACTGGCCAGCGCGAATGCGGAACTCCTTCTTCTTATCGAGCGCGATATCGAAGTAAAGGTCGCGCACTTGACCAAAGTGGAGAGTACCGGAAGTCGAGGCGAAGTCCGGCTGGAAGTAGATGTAGATCCGATCCGTGATGTCGCCACTGAGGATGAAGCGGGCACGTCGGATGCTTAGATTTGTATTGTTGCCCAAGTTGCGGTCGCACTGGTCGCAGGCAAGGAGCGGATTGGTGGAGACGACACGGTTATGCCGGACCTGTGTATAGCCGCGGAAGGAATACTTCTCGTACCATTTGGGAGCCGCCGGAATCGGCTTAGCTGCCTCGATTTTGGGTGCACTTGCCGTCGGAGAGGCCGTAGCAGGCGGCGCAGCAGTCGTAGCGGCTTTGGGAGCAGCCGGAACAGGAGGGTTCGTGGGAGCGGACTTCAGCTCGTCCAGCTTCTTCTGTTGGGCGGCGAGAGCCTCCTGCAAAGCCTGGATGACTTTTTGCTGCTCAGCTAGCGCGTCCTGGATTTTCTGGGTTTCCGAGGTCGCCTGAGCGTGGGCGCCAGGAGCCAACATGAACAAAATAAAACAACTGGACAACAATGCCATGACAACTCTGCACGGCCGCGAGGTTCGTAACTGGTTCTTCATTGAGATGTAACCATGTTACGGAGACTCCGTTACATTCACATTACGCCTGAGTCAATCCATTGTTACGAACCAGTTTCTATCCGAGAGGAGAAGTTTTCTCTCCTTAGTAGAAGAATTCTAGTGACGTCCAGCGGGGCTGCAGCGTCTAATAAGAGTCGAGGTACGCCGGCTTTACCAAGCCGGGCCGTCTTGGCAAAATCCAACCCGAGGTACACGTTTATTATGAAGAAGTTAACGACCGTTCTGCTGGCTTTCGGTGTGCTGACACTGAACGCTTTCGGTGCCGGGCTCACCGTCACGGCTCCGATCTCTGCGGGCGGCACCCAATTGAAGCCGGGCGCCTACAAGTTTGAGGTGAAGGGCGACAAGCTGGTTCTGAAGGACGGCAAGACGTTGATTGCCGAGGTCCCCGTGGCGACCGAAACCGCTGCCAAGAAGTATGCCGACACCACGTATGAGTCGTCGGACGGCAAGATCACGGCCATCCGCGTCGGCGGCACCACCACGCGCATCGTCATCAAGTAACTCGGCGGGCGCGATCGCCCGTTGTCGACAGAAACCCAAACCGGGACGGACTCGAGCCGCCCCGGTTTTTCTTTTCTAGAACTTACGCCGCGAGCGTGACCTTTTTGCGGGACCTGCGTCCGATATAGTGAAGTGAGCAGGTCTTAAGAATCGTGAGTCGCGGAGCCGCCTCTTTGGCCCCCAAACCGGGCGTACAGCAAATGGACGAGACGGCGCTCATCAAGGCTGCCCAAGCCGGCGATCAGGACGCCTTTGGACAGTTGGTGCGCGCGTACGACCAAAGTGTGCTCAGGCTCGCCATGAACCTGCTGCGCTCCCCTGAGGACGCGCAAGATATTTACCAGGAAGCGTTTCTGCGGGTGTACCGGAATCTGAACAACTTCCGTTTCGACTGTAGCTTCCACACCTGGCTGTACCGGATTGTGACGAACCTGTGCCTGGATCAGCTGCGGAAACGGAAGGTTCGAAAAGAGGAACCCACCGTGATCACCACCGCCGAGGGCGTGCTGGACCGGGCGGACACCCTGGCCGAGGCGCGGGCGGACGGCGATCCGCAGCGCAGCCTGTATAGCGGTCAGTTGCGGCGAAAGATTAAGGACGTGCTCAGCGGGCTGACGCCGCGCGAGCGCATGGTGTTTGAGATGCGGCATTACCAGGGGCTCCGGCTGCGCAATATCGGCGAGATCCTGGGCACCAGCGAAGAAGCCGCGAAGAATTGTTTGTTCCGTGCCAACCAGAAAATGCGGGCGGCTTTAGGAGAGTTTGTATGAACGGCGAGTTGGATCAGAACTGCGTAGCGACGCGCGAGCAGCTGCCGATGCTGTTGTACGGCGAGCTTTCGTTCGACGAAGAAGAGACGGTGGAATCTCATCTGGACGACTGCGCGGCTTGTCGCTCGGCCCTGGAGCGGGAGCGCGAATTGTCGACGGCCTTTGATCAGGTGGCGGTGGAACCCTCACGGGCGTTGTTGCAAGCATGCCGCGAGGATCTGGCAGCTCGGTTGGCGTTGGAGCCGGCACCCAGCGGTGCGGCGCACATCGAGAAAGAAACCGTCCACACGTGGTGGGACAAGTTCATTGAGTTGGTCACCATGCCGACGGCGATGATGCGGCCCGCAGGTGCACTCGCGTTGCTGGCAATCGGGTTTATCGGCGCTCGGGTGACGCCAGGTGTTTTGCCGGGATTCGGTGGAGATAGTTGGAGCCAGGCGTCGCTAGCGAATCTGGGTACGTCGCGCGTGCGTTCCGTGGAACCGGCTGCGGATGGCACCTTGCACATTGTTTTGGATGAAACGCGGCAGCGCACTATCGATGGTGCGATCGACGACGCGGAGGTTCGCTCCTTGTTGCTGGCCGCGACGAAGGATCCGGTGGACGGACTGCGCGGTGAGATTGTCGCGCTGCTGACCAAACAAGCGCAAGCATTGGACGTGCGCAATGCCCTGGTCTACACGATTCGGAACGATCAGAACGCGGGCGTTCGCTTGAAAGCGTTGGATGGATTACAGGCATTTATTGGCGAAGACGAAGTGCGCGGCGCACTGACCGATGTGCTGGCGGCGGACGGGAACCCGGCCATGCGGATTCGCGCCGTGGATCTACTGGTACAGGGCTTGTCGCAGCAAAATCAGCAGCAGGCGCAAGTGGTGGATCGCCGCATGATCGGCGTGCTCCAGGAACTGATGAATCGTCAGGAAGAGAATCCGTACATGCGGGAGCGCTGCCAGCGCGCACTGGAACTGGTGAAGGCTTCGGCGGAGTTGTTTTAAGGCAGCATGAAGATCACGATTCAGCAATGGGCTTGGGCGGCGGCGGTCGCAAGTGCGATGGCCGTAGCGCAGGGCCAGTCCGTGGAGCGCGAGGGCCAGTATTGGGCTCG
>CANIIC010000173.1 GCA_947467395.1 Bryobacterales bacterium | reverse complement strand
GTCCAGCCCCAGCCCTTGGTCACGGTCACTGCGGGAGTCCCGGCTTCCATGCCGCCGTCCTTCAAGGTGGTCACCACGGCCGCGTCGCCATTGGGAACCGCCATCGCCGTGCGGCCCTGACCCTCGGCGATGATCAGCCGCGTGCCATCGATCGCGCGCATCCCATCGGGACCGGCCAACGGGCGCGACAGCTTCAATTCCGTCACCTTGGTCACCTTGCCGTCTTTCGCTAGATCCAGGCGCAGCAGCTTGCTGGTGGTCACCGTGTTCGCGTAGAGCTTGTCCTGATCCGCCAGGAATGCGAGGCCGTCCACGCCAGCCAGGATCGGATCCGCCGACACTTCCACAGCCGTCTTCTGGCCCTTCGGGAACATGAAGATCTTCGCGCCCACCGTGTCGCTGACGTAGATGTCGCCATTGCGCCGCACCGCGATGTCGTTGCAGAACGGATTGGCCGTCGGGATGGTTAGCGTGTCCTTCGCCCCCCCCGTCTTGAGGTCGAACGTCTTCACGTTGCCCTGACACACGATCAACTGCCCACCGCGCTCATCGGCGAACACGCCCAGCAGGGAACCCTTGGTTTGGCTGGAGTCGATCCACTTTGAGGCTTCCATCTTGCCGCGCGGAATCTTGTACACCGAACTGGTGCCGTAACTGCCAATGATGATCGCGCCGTCGGAGGTCGACGTGATGCTTTCCGGGAATAGGTCTTTGCTCGGGATCGAGATGATCGCCGGATCCGCCGCATACAGCGCCGCAGCCGCACATAGCAGCAGGTTTGTCCCGGCTGCCCATTTTTTCCACGTATTCGAGGTGAGTCGCATGAGACCTATCATGCCCCAACTGAATGACGAATGAGAGGGCTTACACCGCCGTGCCGAACAGCTTCCCCACCAGCGACGTCGCGACCATCGCGACCGTGCCCCAGAACCCGATGCGCAGCGCGCCCGTCAGCGGCTTCGCGCCGCCCATCTTCGCGGCCACCCAGCCGAGGACAAACAACAGCCCCAGCGACGCGCCGCCGATCGTCAGTCCGAAATTCGTCAACGGGAGCGCCACCGACAACGCCAACGGCAACGCAGCGCCCACGGCGAAGGAGGCCGCCGAGGCCAAGGCCGCCTGCACCGGACGCGCGCGCGTGAAGTCGAAAATGCCCAGCTCATCCCGAGCATGCGCCGCCAACGCGTCATGCGCCGTGAACTGTTCCGCCACCTGCCGCGCTAACTCCGGCGTCAACCCGCGACCCACGTAGATCGCCGTCAATTCGTTCAACTCCGCTTCCGGAGTCTCGATCAACTCTTTGCGTTCCTTCGCCAAGTCCGCATCTTCTGAATCGGATTGCGAACTCACGGAGACGTATTCGCCCGCCGCCATCGCCAGGGCACCCGCGATCAGTCCGGCCACGCCCGCCACCACAATCGCGGTGCGATCCGGCTGCGCTGCAGCCACGCCGACCACCAGGCTGGACGTCGAAATCAGCCCGTCATTGGCCCCCAGCACGGCCGCCCGCAACCAGCCGACACTCTCTGTTCGATGAAATTCGCGATGTCGCATGGGAACCCGCAGTATAGCGGAGGACTCGCTCCGGTCGCTACGCTAGCTAGCAGTGCTTCTGTTTGCGATTCTCGCTCTCGGCATCCTCACCATGTGGGTCCCATCCCGCTGGGCGCTGACCGCGTTCGAACTCGCGATGCTCGCCGGAGCCGCTTGGCAGCTTCTCCGCACCCGCAGCCTCCGCGTCGAGCCCAGCTCCGCGATCCTCGCCGCCGTCGTCGCCTGGGGCGGGGCACAGTTGCTGGCCGGTTGGTCGGTCGACCCGTTCCGCACTCAGGAAGAACTCCTGTTTTGGACCATCCGGCTGTGCGGCTTCGCCTGGGCCATCTGCCTCCCCGACCGGACCCGTGATCGCTTCCTGACCGCCAGCCTGATCTTCGCCTCGGTCCTCGCCGTCGCCGGCATGCTCTCGGTCTTCTCCTCGCCTCCCGGGACCATCTTCTGGTCCGTCGACGTCGGGACCGGCGCTGCGACCCTGGGGCCCTTTGTCTACCGCAACCAGTTCGCGGCCTTCATGGAACTCCTGCTCCCGGTCGCCCTCTTGCGTGCCTTCACCGACCGCAACCGGGCTTGGCTCTACGCCTCCGCCGCCGGGCTCATGGTGGCCAGCGTCGTCGCCTCCGGCTCCCGAGCGGGCACCGTCCTGTGCGTGGGCGAGGTGGTGGCTATTCCTCTATTGGTTTCAGCGCGCCATTCGGGCGACGACAAACGACAAAAGTCGACCCTCGGAATCACGCTGGGCATCCTGGCGTCCGTCGGGATCCTGACGTTGGTCGCCGGCTGGACTCAGCTGGCCTCCCGCTTTGAGGAAGTGAATCCCTACGGCCTGCGCTGGGACCTCACCCGCTCTTCTATAGAGATGTTCCAGGCGCGCTGGCTCACTGGTTGGGGACTGGGAACCTGGTCTCAGGTTTATCCTGGTTTTGCACACTTCGACGACGGAAGTTTCGTCAACCAAGCCCACAATGAGTGGGCACAGTGGGCGGCAGAAGGCGGCATCTTATTGTTTTTGCTAGTGTTGGCCTTCGCTGTTCTCCTCCTCCGCCCCGCCCTCCGTACCATTTGGGGCCTGGGGGCCTTAGCCGTTCTTGCTCACGCCGGCCTCGACTACCCCTTTGAGCAACGTCCCCAGCTCGCCGTGTTCTTGTTTGTTTTCTTCGGTTTGGTTGCTTCCTCAGGTCGCACTCCTAAGTACACCTAAACTTCTGCCTACGAACCGCCGAACGATGAGGGACGAGCAGTTTCGCTCACTTGCGGCTCGCGGAAGGTAGATTTTGATGACTAAACGCTTGAATTCATGGAGCTTGGCTCTCTTGCTGGCCACCTCGGCTGCTTTCGGTCAGGTGACCACCGGCAATTTGGCTGGGGTCATTCTCGACCCAAGCGGGGCCGCAGTCCCCAAAGCATCCGTCCAAGTGGAAAGCCTCGCCACCGGCTTGAAGGCTGCCGCCACAACGGATGCGATCGGTAAGTACAAGTTCAATAATCTTCCCGTCGGGGCCTACCATCTCACGACCAGCGCGGCGGGCTTCCAGACCGTCAACCTATCGTCGGTCGAGGTGGAGCTCAGCAAGACCACCACGGCGCACGTTACCTTGACACTCGGCCAACAGAATGATTCCATTACGGTTGCCGATACGCCCACGTTGATCGATACGACGACGGCGCAGATCTCGAACCTGTTCACCACCCGCATGTCGTCGGACCTGGCTCTGGCCTCGAACACCACCGGCGGGTACCTCAATCTCTCGTTGCTCGGAGCCGGCGTCGCCAGCTCGGGCGGCGTAGGTGCTGGGACGGGGCCGTCGATCGGAGGACAACGGCCCCGCAACAACAACTACCTTGTTGAGGGCTCGGACAATAACCGCAAGGACATCACCGGTCCTCTGGTTTCGCTGCCGAATGACTCCGTTCAGGAATTCACCGTCCTCCAAAATCAGTTCGCGCCCGAGTTCGGTCACTCCTCCGGTGGGCAGTTTAATACGGTCATCACCTCGGGGACGAATCAGTTCCACGGGAAGTTCTATGAATACTTCCAGAATCGCTACTTAAACGCTCAGGATGAAGCCTTTAAGCGTCAGGGAATCTCGCAGCGTACGCGTTACGATCAGAACCTGATCGGCGCCAATATCGGTGGTCCACTGGAGCGCGACAAGGCCTTCTTTTTCGGCAACTTTGACTACAATCCGGTCGGACGCAATAGCACGACCTCTACGGTGCGCTACGCCCCGACGGCCGCTGGCTACGCCGCGCTGTCCACGATTCCGCAGCTGTCGCAGACCAACCTGAATGTCTTGAAGCAGTATCTCGGCGCCGCCCCGGCTCAGGACGGCGATTACACGGGAACCGTCCAGGGCACCGCAATTCCGCTCGGGATTGTACCGATGCTCGCTCCGAACTACTCCAATGCTTACCGTGGCTTAGCGTCTCTGGACTACAACATTTCTTCAAAGGATCAGGTGCGTGGACGTTATATCCAAAACCGCACTTCGGCGATCGACACAGGTGCCCAGGCTGCGCAGTTCTTTACTTTGCGCCCGACCACGGCGTATTTGGCCTCGATCTCTGAGCTTCACACCTTCGGTCCGACTCTGATGAACGAAGTTCGCGCGTCCTACAATCGCTTCAACGATCGCCGGAATGCTCCTTCGATGGAGTTCCCGGGTTTGGGTACGTTTCCGACCATCGGTCTCCCGAACGACCTGAACCTGCTGTTGGGACCTTTCACGGATGCTCCGCAGGCGACCACGCAGAATACTTACCAGATTGCGGATAACGTGACCTGGAACTTGAATCGTCATGACGTAAAGTTCGGATTCGATGGGCGTTCTGCGATCTCTTCGATGGACTTCATCTCGCGTGTTCGTGGCGACTATCGCTACTCGAGCCTGGATCGGTATTTGATGGACCAGACCCCGGATGTGCTCGCGCAGCGTAACGTCGGCGGCAAGCCGTACCTTGGCAACGCCCCGGCTTACTACTTGTACGGGAACGACAACTGGAAGGTCACGCGCAAGCTGACGGTGAACATCGGCGCGCGCTGGGAATACAACGGCGTTGCGAAGTCGATGAAAGAGCAGGCGTTGAACAGCTTGGCCGATGTGCCGGGTGTTCTGACGTTCGCGGCTCCGAAAGCGCAGCTGATGAACTTCGCTCCGCGCGTGGGCTTCGCTTACACGCCGACCAACAGCGGCTCGACTTCGATCCGCGGCGGCTTCGGCATGGCCTACGATCAGATCTTTGATAACGTTGGGAATAACGTGCGTCCGCCGCAGGCGACCGCGATCTTTACCGCGACCCCGAGCTCGGCGACCGGCTTCCTGGCGAACGGTGGCATCCCCGCCACGTCACTGCCGACCACGCTGACTCCGGCTGCCGCTCGCGCGCAAACGACAGGCTGGCTTCCGAACCAGAAGTTAGGCTACGCAGTGAACTGGAATTTCGGCGTACAGCATTCATTCTTCAAGGATTACGTGGTCGACGTTCGCTACGTCGGCACCCGCGGCGTCCATCTGTTGAGCCAGACCATGCTGAACCGTGTGGCGCAGGTCACCCCGGGCAATTCTCTCCCGGTTTACCTGACCGCCCCGAGCCTGGATGTCCTGAACGCTCTGCCGGTGACGCTGGCTCAGTTGCAGGCCAACAATAGCAAGATTAACCCGTTTGCTTCCTATGGTTTCACGAACAGCGCCGGTATCACGGCCTACGTGCCGCAGGGCAACTCGATCTATCACGGCTTGGCCATCGATGTGACCAAGCGCTTCTCGGGTCAGTTCATGTTCAAGGGAGGCTACACCTGGAGCCACCTGATGGATGACAGCACCGCGGAAATCAACACGACCACTCTGTCGCCCCGTCGGCCGCAGGATTTTGGGAACATGCGCAGCGAATGGGCTTCGTCTGCACTCGACCGCCGTCAGCGCCTGAGCGCTACCTGGGTATGGGATACGCCGTGGTTCCGCTCGAATCATAATTGGTTTCTGCACAATGTATTGGGTGGCTATAGTTACTCTGGAACTTATACTGCGGAATCCCCGCAGTGGGTCACCCCGCAGAGCGTCATCGACGCGAACCTGAACGGCGACAGCGCCACGGATCGCACCATCGTGAATCCGAACGGGGTGGTCGGCACGGGCTCGGATACCAAGGCTCTCTTGAACAGCTCCGGGGCGACAGTCGCCTATGTGGCTCTGAATCCGAACGCTCAGTTCCTGCGCGCTCGGGCCGGTGTGCTGCCGAACAGCGGACGCAATGTGCTCCGCACCAACGGCATCAACAATTTCGATATGAGCGTCGCTAAGACCTTCACGGTCCGCGACCGCTACCGGACGGAAATTCGCGCCGACTTTTATAACGCACTGAACCATGCTCAGTATGTGCCGGGCCGCGTGAACAACGTGGCGCCGACGCAGCGGGCGGGGGAAACCTCCTACCTGACGCCGGGCAATGTCGACTTCGGTCGCTGGGATCGGGTCTATCCGAGCCAGTCCCGCTACATTCAGCTGGTCGCAAAATTCTCGTTCTAAGTTTGTACACTCCTCACTGGACCTTGCGGGAGCCTTCGGGCTCCCGCTTTTTTTGTATGCTCAGGGTATGCGTCTGTTCCTGGTCCTGCTCGTAAGCTTGCTGACGATGGTCGGGTGTGCGAAAAATGAGCCCGTCGCCGAAACGAAGAAGAGCGCGGATGAGCCGCTGAAGCAGTATTCGCTGAAAGGCGAGATCACCCGCCTGGATGCCGAGAACAAGATCGCCACGATTAAGCACGAGCAGATCGGGGACTGGATGGGCGCGATGACGATGGAATTCCCAGTGAAGGACGCCGCCGATTTCGCGAAGCTCCGCGAGGGCAAGCACATTCAGGCGACGGTGAATGTCCAGGGCTTAAACTACTGGGTGGCGAACGTTCAGGACGCGGTGGAGCACGCCGCCGAACACCCCAGTGAACCCGCCAAGAAGTGAGCGAGCATCCCGCGCGCTCATGCTACGCTATAGTATTGCCCCGAACCTATGCCTACGCAGGTGAGCGAATCGTTCATCTTGCGTTCGTACCCCTTCCGGGAAGGAGATCTGATCATCAGTTTCTTCACCCGCGAAGAGGGCAAGCTGCGCGGTGTGGCGCGTAGGGCCCGACGGCCGAAAAGTCCGTTCGGAGCAGGGCTGGAGCGCCTTTCGCATGTGCGGCTGGCGTACTTCTTGAGGGAAAACGCAGAATTGGCGAATCTGTCGAGTTGCGAGTTGATGGAGTCGGGCTTTGGAGTCCAGTCCGGCTATGACTGCTCGCTTGCGCTTGACTACTTCACCGAAATCTCTGAGCATCTGCTGCCTCCTCACGAACCCAACGAAAAATTCTTCCGGTTGCTGAAGTCGACCATCGAGTACCTGCGCGCCGGCGGCCCGGTGTGGCCTGCCGTGGACTACTTCACCCTCTGGGCAGTTCGCCTAACGGGTGTGCTGCCGGAGTTGCGCGTCAGCGACGATACGGCTGAGTTGGTGAATCACATGTTCGTCACACCGCTGCCCGCGATGGCGACGCCGGACTGGAACAAATCGACTTTACAGCCGCTGCGCCGGAGTTTGGTGCGCGCGGTGGAGCAGCACGTCGAGCGCAGGATGCTCACCGTGCCGCTTCTGGAGGCCTTGTAAGCCACGTACCCCATGGACACATTTCAAGAAACGATCTTCAAGCTGAAGCACTACTGGTCTGATCGCGGGGCGATCATTCAGGAGCCGTATGACGTGGAGGTCGGTGCGGGCACGATGTGTCCGGAAACGTTCCTGCGTGTGTTGGGTCCGAAGCCGTATCGGGTCGCCTATGTGCAGCCGAGCCGCCGTCCGGCCGACGGTCGCTATGGTGAGAATCCGAACCGTCTCTACAAGCACCAGCAGTTGCAGGTGATCCTGAAGCCGACGCCCGATGACATCATCGATCAATACCTGGGTAGCCTTGAAGCCATCGGCATTGACCTTTCGAAGCACGATCTGAAGCTTGAGGAAGACAACTGGGAATCGCCGACGCTGGGTGCGTGGGGCATCGGTTGGCAGGTGATGCTCGACGGCATGGAAGTGACGCAGTTCACGTACTTCCAGCAGTGCGGCGGCATCGATCTCGAACTGGTTCCGGCCGAAATCACCTACGGGCTGGAGCGCTTGGTGGCGTTCTTGCAGGGCGTGGAGAGTGTGTACGACATCGAGTGGGCGAAGGGTGTGAAGTACTCCGAAGTTCGTCTTGCCGATGAAGTGCAGTTCTCGGTGTACAACTTCGAAACGGCGAACGTGGATCGGTTGTGGCGCTTGCTGGGCGAGTACGAAGCCGAAGCGAAGGATCTGCTGGCGAAATATGCCGATGCGGAGAACAAGCAGCGTTTCCCGGTGCTCGCCACTTACGACAACGTGTTGAAGTGCTCGCACTTGTTCAACCTGCTCGACGCGCGCGGCGCCATCTCGGTGACCGAACGCGTGGGCGTGATCAAGCGCGTGCGTGACCTGGCGGTCGGCACGGC